>JAZQTE010000026.1:0-1259 GCA_045630505.1 Acutalibacteraceae bacterium
CCCTGAATAGCGATGGAGTCAGCTTCCGAAACCTTAATTCTCTGTTCCATCTGAGCGTTGGCTTCACCAATAGAACCGTCTCTCTCTTGCTCGGCCACGCTCTTTTTCGCGTCGTTGATAGCCTTAGCGGCGGCTTCCTTACCGAGTGCCGAAATGTAGCCGGATTCGTCGCTGATATCGGTTACGTTCACGTTGATGAGGCGCAGACCGATCTTTTTAAGCTCCGTTTCCACGTTGCTGCTCACAGCAGCCAAGAACTTATCGCGGTCGGTATTGATCTCTTCAATGTCCATCGTCGCGATGATCAAGCGCAGCTGACCGAAGATGATATCCTTCGAAAGCTCTTGGATTTCCGACAATTGCAAGCCCAGCAAGCGTTCGGCAGCGTTTTGCATAACGCCGGGCTCGGTGGAGATACCCACCGTGAAGCGGGAAGGTACGTCGATACGAATGTTTTGGCGCGAAAGCGCGTTTTTCAAGTCTACCTGAATGGAAATGGGAGTCAGATCCAAAAACTGGTACGACTGAAACACGGGAACCACGAATTCCGCACCACCGTGGATGCATTTAGCGCTGCGGTTCGTACCGTCTTTGTTTTTGCCGATCGAACCGTAGATGACCATGATCTTGTCGGACGGACATTTCTTGTAGCGTGAGCACGCCCAAATGACGAAAGACAGCACGATCAGTACGATAGCGCACACCAAGAAAACAACTTCAGATCCCATAATAAAAACCTCCGTTTTAATTTATTTAAGAACTTGCGTTCTTATTTACGATTGACAAGCAAGGTCGTTTGTCCGCTGATGCCGGTGACAACGATCTCACATCCCGTGGGGATATCCTCCGACTCGTCGGTTACGGCGTCACGTTCTACGTACGAGCCCTGCAGCATCACGTTTACCTTGCCTTCGCCGCGGCGGTTGGCAGGGACGGTGAGGTACACACGCCCCGAAACGCCCAGCGCGTTGCGATTGTCAAGGTTACCGTCGTTGCGCAGCTTCATTACGGCGCGCACAAGCAAGGCCAGCAGCACCATCATAATAAAGCCGCACACCGTGGATACAAGCACGGTAAGCCACAGTTTGGCGTTTGCGTTTACCATAGCAAAGCCGACCCAGCCGAACACCACGAGGAAGGAAACGATCCCTCTCACGGTGAACAGACGCAAGGCGTCCATACCGGTAACGTCTACGTCGCCGTCGAATCCGTCGGCATCCACGTCGCTGTCGAAATCGGCATCGGCATCAACGTCAACC
>JAZQTE010000027.1:0-1338 GCA_045630505.1 Acutalibacteraceae bacterium
AAAGCTGCCAAGCACTTTTTTGCTTGCTTTTGGTACGAGCCGTAATCGCTTGTTTTTATTTATATTGTACAAAAACAATCCTTTTCGTATGTGCATAAAGACTAAATAAGGCTTAAAAAATGAACAATAACATTCAAAAAATGACCGATTTTACACTCCGTTCAAGATAAGGGTTTGGTATGATAATAGTGTGAGTAGTTTTGCGGTTATTCTTGTAGCCACAAAAGCGACGACGAAGGAGGAATAGGAATGACACAGTATGCGAAACGTGTATTAGCGTGGTTGCTGGCTTTGGTGTTGCTGCTCTCGTGCGGCATCTCCGGTTTGGTGCTGCCTGCGGCAGCAGCCGACGGAAATCTGATCGCTAACGGCGATTTTGAGCTTGGCGCTACGGGAACGTGGAAAGCGGCAAACACCGCTCTGATCACGGTAGCAGACGGCGTGGGCTACGGCGGTGGCAAGGCGTTGCAATTTGCTGCCGGTGGGGCGACGGATGTGTATTGGAAAGGGTTAAATCTGTCTTTAGTACCCAACTCAAAATATGAGATCACCTTTATGGCGAAGGGCCCTCGTATTCGCGTTACCGCGAATACGGTGAAAGGAATCAGCACGGTCAATCAAAAGTCGGTGCAGATCGGTGATAAGTGGACAGAATATCGCGTCACCTTTACGACAAGCGACGAGCCTTCGATTGATTCGAACTGGGGACTCTATTTCCGTCGTGACGACACGGTGACTGAACCGACGTATATCGATAACGTTTCGCTGCACCAATTCGATTCCGCTTCAGAGCGTATTATGGGCGGCGATTTTGAGGTTCTCAGTCCGCAGCAGTGGAGCACGTATTTCTTGAACAAGAAGGCCACTCTGGGCATTGAAGTTATTACCGAACAAAACGGCAACAACGTGCTGAAGATCCCTGCTATGACGGCGGATCCCGGCGATCTGTGGGTAGCAAACTTGGGCTTGGAGCCCGAAACGACCTACGTCTTCAAATTCAAGGCAAAGGGTGCGCCTATTAACGTTTTCCTCTACCAAGTGAAGAACGGTGGTTGGAAGATCACGCAGGCTTCCGATGATTGGACGGAATACACCTATGAATTTACCACGCAGGCAACGGTGGACAGCAATTTCACCATTAACCTGACGCGTGAGCAAGCGGCGGCACTGAACACGGCGAAGGATACCTTCCTCGACGATTTTTCACTGGCCAAGAAGGCGGCAACCGCAACGGCGATCAAGCTGAACAAAACGACGCTCGCGCTGGAAAAGGGCGAAAGTGAAACCTTGCAGGTGACGGCTGAGCCCGACGGTGTCGCGGTGCCTGCCATCACGTGG
>JAZQTE010000028.1:0-2809 GCA_045630505.1 Acutalibacteraceae bacterium
TGATGTACAGTATAGCAGGCGGTATTCTCAGCCTGCTCGTAATGATTCTTCTGCGCCGACTTCGGTTTTTATCCACGGTCGGCGTCAGTGTGGCAGGCGGCGTTGCCCACAACGTCGGCCAGATTTTAGTGGCCATGCTGGTGCTTAAAACGGCCGAGATCGGATACTATCTCGTCGTTCTCACCGTCACCGGAACTATTGCCGGTATTCTCATTGGTTTATGCGGTTCGTTGCTTATCAATCGTCTTCCTAAAAAGCTATAAAAACGGTTGACAAAAATATACAAATCGTGTAATATGTGTAAGGTTAAACACAAAGTACAATAACGGAGGGAAAACTATGAAAAAGACTTTAGCACTTCTCGTTTGCGTTCTCTTGATGCTGGCCATGTTCGCCGGCTGTGGCAAGGAAGCGCAGCCCACCACCCTGAAGTTCGGTTTCGGCGTCAGCATCAGCACGCCCGCCACGACCGACGCTACCGCCGACAAAGACGGTTCGGGCAAGGTGGATATCACCATCGCTGCCGTTACGGTAGATGCCAACGGCAAAATCGTTGCTTGCGCACTGGATACCGCCAGCAACACCGTGAACTTCAAAGCCGACGGTAAAGCCGTTGCCGCTGCCGAGTTCAAAACCAAGTACGAGCAGGGCACCAATTACAACATGGTTGCCTACGGCGGTGCCAAGAAAGAATGGTTCGAACAAGCCGATGCTTTCGAAGCCGTGGTTGCCGGCAAAACGCTCGCCGAAGTGAAAGCTCTGGTTGGCGAAGATAAGAAGGGTAACGATGCTGTCGTAGCCGCCGGTTGCACCATTATGATCAACGAATTCGTGGATGCGATCGAAAAAGCGTACAACGCTGCTGCCGCTTCCAACGCTACCGCTGAAAGCACGCTGAAGGTTACGGCTGCCACCGAGCAGACCTGCACCGATGCTACCGCCGATAAAGACGGCAGCAACAAGGTTTCCACCACCGTGTTCGGCGCTGCTGTGGATGCCGAAGGCAAGATCGTAGCCGCTGCCAGCGACTGCGTTGAAGTATCCTTCACGTTCGGCACCACCGGTGCTTCCACGCTGGATACCACCAAGGCCGTTGCTTCCAAGAAGGAGCAAGGCGCTAACTACGGTATGGTCGCCTACGGCGGCGCCAAGAAGGAATGGTTCGAGCAGGCTGCTGCTTTTGACGCTGCTTGCATCGGCAAGAAGGCTTCCGAAATCTCTGCTCTGATGGGCACGGACGGTAAGGGCGCTGCCGATCTGCAAACCGCCGGCTGCACCATTTTCGTTTCCGGTTTTGTGAAGGCTGCTTCCAAGATCTAAGTAAACGGATACAGACGTATAACAAAACGGGAGAGCGCATCTCCCGTTTTTGTTTTCTTGATAGCTTATGAAACAACGAATTTTAAGTGTAGCTGCCATACTGTGCTTATTGTTCAGCACACTCTGCGCCTGCACAACCAAACAAAAGAATAAATATACCACGTATTCGATGGAGTATTTTGATACCGTAATTTCCGTCACGGGCTACGAAACCAGCCAAGAGGAATTCGATGCCCGTGCTGCCGAAATCATAGCGCAATTCGGTGAATACCACCGCTTGTATTCCATCTATCATCGCTTCGACGGATTGGAAAATCTGTGCACCGTCAACGAATTGGTCAACGGTGCACACCGCACGGTGAAGGTGGACCGCCGTATCATCGACTTGCTGCTTTACGCCAAAGAGATGTACGTAAAAACAAACGGCGTAATGAACGTGGCAATGGGCAGCGTGCTGTCACTGTGGCACGATTATCGCACCGTTGGCAAGGACGATCCGGCGAACGCTTCGCTTCCTCCCATGGAAATGCTGCTGGAAGCCTCAAAACACACCAATATTGCCGATTTGGTGATTGACGAGGTAAACAACACCGTCACGCTTACCGACGCTAAAATGACGCTCGACGTTGGTGCTATCGCCAAGGGCTATGCCGTGGAGCGTGTTGCCCTGTATATGGAAGAACAAGGCATCACGGGGTACGTGCTTAACGTTGGCGGCAACGTGCGCACCGTCGGCACCAAGGCCGACGGTACACCTTGGACGATCGGTATCGAAAATCCAAACGGCGGCGACTATCTTTCGTATTTAAAAATCCGTGACCGTTCGGTCGTTACCAGCGGATCGTATCAACGCTTCTATTACGTCAACGGTCAGCCGTATCACCACATTATCCATCCCGATACGTTAATGCCCGCCAAAGGCTATCTCTCGGTATCCGTTGTATGCCAAAACTCGGCGCTTGGCGATGCGCTTTCCACAGCGCTGTTTTGCTTGCCGCAGGCCGAAGGCGCTGCACTTATCAACGCCATTCCCGAAGCCGAGGCACTGTGGGTATCCGAAGACGGAAATAAAACCTATTCCTCCGGCTGGGCACAGCTTGAACAATAAAGGCGGTGTAATATTATGGAACAATTCGTAGCACAATTCAAAGAGTTTTTGCATCCCGTAGCCGAAATCACAGCCGGCATTTTAGAACTTGTCGGCATCGTCATTATCGTGATCGGTTCCTTCCGCGCTTTAGTAAAGCTCATACAATGCGTGGTGAAAAAGCAGCCGTTTCACGTGGTCGTCGATCTCGGCAAAGCGTTAGCCCTCGCGCTGGAATTTAAAATGGGCGCCGAGATCATCAAAACCGTTATCATTCATAATCTGGAAGAGCTGGCCATTCTCGGCGTGGTTATCATCATTCGTGCGCTGCTCTCGTTCATTATCCACTGGGAAATTCAGCTGGAAGAAAAAGGCAACAACCCACCCCCCCCCCCCTCCCCA
>JAZQTE010000029.1:0-2718 GCA_045630505.1 Acutalibacteraceae bacterium
CATCCGCGACGGCACGTTCTATCTTTCGTCTTCCGAGGCCGCTTCGCAGCGCTTTATGACGACACTGCAAGCAGAAATCACTGCCATGGGCTTTGAGAATTGGTTCACGCTCATCAGCGGCAACCATACGCATCTCACCGAAAAATTCCCCGAATTAGCTGAGGAAAACCCCGTTGCTACGCCGAACATTCTCGTTCCCGAAAAAACGGGTTGGTCGGAGATCTCGCTGCCGCTTTATGCATCGAAGCTTCCGAAAACCACAGCGGCTTATTTGGAGATCTACCGTGAAAAATATGCCGAAGACCGCCGCACGTTACTTTCGGTTTTGGAAGAGAACAAGGGTGAATGTGATTACCTCGCCATCGAAACGGTTAATTTCACAAACGAAAACGGCGAATCCTATTTTTATTACGATCGTAAGAGCATCAAGGAAAACAAAGATACCGTGGCTGCCTTCGCCGCCGCCTTACGGCAAGCAGACACGGCTCCGTTCGATCCCTCGGCACCGCTTTGCTATATTGACTTGTCTTGCGAGCTATTAAATGAAGATGGGCATTGGGACTATGTTTCCTTCCAGGGCTATTTCGCCTATCCGAAAGACTTGCCGTTGCCTCCAACAACGCACACCGATAATAAATGGTAAATAAGAAAGGACAGTGATACCCCATGGCAAAAGAGAAAAAGAAAGAACTCCCCCATTGGTGGCTTCCCGTAGCCGTACTCATTACGGCCGTTTCGGCTATCGTTACCCGTTTGTGGAAACGGTGCCGCTGAGACCAAGGGGTATCGTATGGCTTTTCGCAGAAAAAAGAGGCGCCGCCTGCTTGCTATCCTTTTGTGTGTGATAACGGCGGTGGGGATCGTACTTGCCGTATCCCGACCGTCGGCCGTTCAGCGTCTTGCCAAGGCATCGCTGCCTGCGTGGGTGGAACAAGACTTCATTCGCATCGGCGGCCCCTCCCGACGGGGCGTGTCTTTGAAAGCTTTTAACGACGTCGTTGTTCATTACGTAGGCAATCCCGCCACCACCGCCAAACAAAATCGCAACTACTTTGACAGCGAAAAATCCGACGTCAGCGCGCATTTTGTAATCGGCTTGGAGGGCGAGATCATCCAATGCCTGCCGCTGAACGAGATCTCCGCCGCCAGCAATCACCGCAACAGCGATACCGTATCCATTGAGGTGTGCCACCCCGACGATACGGGCAAATTCACCGATGCCACCTACACCTCGCTCATCAAATTAACGGCGTGGCTGTTAGATATCGGTGAACTGGAAAGTGACCGCGTGATCCGTCATTACGACGTAACTGGCAAGGAATGCCCCCGCTATTACGTTCGGAACCCCGAAGCGTGGGACGCCTTTCTTACCGACGTTGCAGACTATCGCCGTCACCAATAACCTCAACACCCCATCAAGCCGATGGGGTGTTTTGTCGTTTTAACACGCAAAGCTTTGCTTGCATTCTGGGCGAACTATTGGTATACTAAAGAAAAAGAACCGAAAGGAATGTGTGCTATGACGGTTATGGAAAAGTATGCCTTGTGGCTATCCTCTGCCACCGACGATGCCGATTTAATACAAGAGCTGCGCAGTATTGCCAACGATGAAAACGAGATCAACGAACGCTTTTACCGCGAATTGGAATTCGGCACAGCCGGCCTTCGCGGCGTTATCGGTGCAGGCGACAACCGTATGAACGTGTATACGGTGCGCAAGGCTACCCAAGGCTTGGCTGAATATTTAAATGCACGTTACCCTGCTTCGCACGTGGTTATCTGCTTCGATTCCCGTATCAAGTCCGATCTGTTCGCCAAAGAAGCCGCGCGCGTGCTGGCAGGCAACGGCATCCACGTTTATTTGTTTGATGAATTGAATCCCGTTCCCGTCTTGTCGTTTGCGGTGCGCGAACTTAAATGCCAAGCAGGCATTATGGTGACCGCCAGCCACAACCCTGCCAAGTACAACGGCTATAAATGCTACGGTGCCGAAGGCTTCCAAATGACGGATGACGACGCCAACGCCGTTACTGACTATATTCGCGGCGTGGATATGTTTGGCGGCGTAAAGCTGGCCGATTTTAACGAAGCGGTACAAAGCGGCGCTATCACGTTCGTGGGCAGTGAACTGGTAGAACGCTATCTTGACCGTGTGGCCACCCAGCAGATCAACCCCGGCATTTGTGCCAAAGGCGGGCTGAAGGTGATCTACACGCCCCTCAACGGTGCCGGCAACAAACCCGTGCGTGCCATTTTAGACCGCATCGGTTTGGCGCAGGTCACGGTAGTACCGGAGCAAGAAAAGCCCGACGGCCACTTCCCCACCGCACCGTATCCCAACCCCGAAATTCGTCAGGCCTTCACCTGCGCGTTGGAGCTGGCGAAAACCGTAAAGCCCGATCTGTTGCTCGCCACCGATCCCGACTGCGACCGCGTGGGCATCGCCGTGCGGCAGGATAACGATTACGTGCTGCTCACGGGAAACGAAACGGGCTGCTTATTGCTGGAATACATTCTCTCCTGCCGCCGTCAAAACGGCACCTTACCCGACTCTCCCGTAGTGGTAAAAACCATCGTAACCTCCGATCTTGCCACCCGCATTGCCGAAAAATACGGCTGCCAAATGCGTGAGGTGTTAACGGGCTTTAAGTATATCGGCGAGCTCATCGGCGAGCTAGAGGATGCAGGGCATCCCGAACGCTATCAGCTCGGCTTCGA
>JAZQTE010000030.1:0-2328 GCA_045630505.1 Acutalibacteraceae bacterium
TTCTTGGAGTGCATATGCGCGGTGTGACGGTTGCCGTGCTCCGCCTTGCAAGCGAGCTCGATGGCTTCGTCGATGTTATCCACACGCACGATGGGCAGGATGGGCATCATCAGCTCTTCCTGCACGAATTCGTGGTTGAAATCGGTTTCGCAGATGATGCAGCGAATATCCTTGCTGACCTGAACGCCGATCTTCGCGAGCAGCACGTCGGCATCACGGCCCACGCAATCGCGGTTGATGATCTTCTTCACCTTGCCGTTCTTATCGGTCTTTTCCACCAGCACCACCTTGGCCAGCTGATCGGCCTGCTCCTTGGTGATGAGATAGGCGCCGTTCTTTTGCATAGCGCTAATCAGCGTATCGGCAATGTTGCGGAACGCAAACACTTCTTTTTCAGCAATGCAGGGCAGGGTGTTATCGAAGGTGCAGCCGTCGATAATGTCTTTACCTGCTTTGGCGATGTCGGCGGTATCGTCGACGATAACGGGGGGATTGCCTGCGCCGGCGCCGATGGCCTTTTTACCCGAGGACAGTACCGCACGCACCACGCCGGGGCCGCCCGTGCAAACGAGCAGGCGGATGGAGGGGTGAGATTGCATCACAGCGGCGGATTCCAAGGTGGGCTTCACCATGGAGCACACCAGCACGTCGGGGCCGCCTGCGGTTTTGCAGGCACGGTTGACGAGGTCCACCGCATAGTTGGAGGTGGCGATGGCATTGGGATGGGGGTTGAACACCACGCCGTTGCCTGCCGCGATCATACCGATGCTGTTGCAGATAACGGTTTCGGACGGGTTGGTGCTGGGCGTGATGGCGCCCACCACGCCGAACGGAGCCATTTCCACCAGCGTTAAGCCGTTGTCGCCCGTTTTGGCAGCGGAGATGATATCCTCGGTACCCGGCGTTTTATCAGCCACAAGCAGATGCTTCGCTTTCTTGTGGTCTACACGGCCCATACCCGTTTCTTCCACGCCGAGTTTCGCCATAATAGGAGCTTCCTCACGGGTGAGGCGGCGAATTTCGGTGATCAGCTTTTCACGCTGCTCCACGCTCATATTGCGCACGGCACGGTAGCCTGCTTCGGCGGCTTTGATCGCATCGTTCATATCCTCATAGATACCCACGAATTTGCGGCCGTTATACTGCGTGGAATCCCACGAGGCGGCAGCCGCAGGGGCAGCGCCTTGCATACGTTCCAATACTTGGCTGACTAATTGTCTGACTTCGTTTTCGGTCATTGCCATATTCGGTCACTCCTTTAATAGACTAACTCAACGTGTTTTTCTTTGCATATTTCGATCCAGCGTTCGGGAGGTGCTTCGTCGGTGACGATGGTGTTGACTTCCCCAACGTCGCATACCCTCACGAAGGAAATTTTATCGAATTTCGTAGCGTCGACCGCCAAGATCTTACGGTCGGCGGCGGCGAAGATCGCCTGCTTGATCTCGGAATCACGTTCGTTCGAATCGGTGATTCCCATATTCATATCGAGTCCCTTGCAGGAGCACACAGCCAGATCCACGTGGAAGCCGCGGATCATCTTTTCGGCGGAGGCGCCTACCAGCGAGAGCGCACCCTCACGCAGAGCGCCGCCGGTGGAAAGAATGTTCCAGCCGTCTTTATCCGCAAGCTCCAGCAAGATCTCCACCGAGTTGGTGATGAGCGTGATGTTCTTGCGTTCTTTAATATACTTGGTAACGAAGATGGCGGTGGAGCTGGCGTCTAACATAATGTAGTCGCCGTCGTGGATCATTTCGCCGATCTGCTCGGCGATGCGCTGCTTACGCTCCACGTTGGAGCGTTTGCGCACGCTGTACGGCAGGTCGACGTTGCCGCTTTGATTCGCCACGGCACCGCCGTAGGTCTTCTTGGCCAAGCCTTCCTTATCCAGTTTTTCCAAATCGCGGCGAATGGTTTCTTCGGTAACGTCAAACTCCTTGGCGAGATCCGAAACGATAACCTTGCCTTCCAGCGCCAATCTGGCAAGAATGGTGTTGCGCCGTTCGATGGCCAGCATAGGACGGCCTCCTTTTCTTACAGAATACTCTTCCAGGTCTTTTCGTCGGGATGCGGGATCACGGCGCTGTCCAAGAACATACCGTGGTCGCCAGCGCCCGCTTGCGCCTTTTCGATGGCGGCTTGCACGGCGGCGATGCCGCCCGTGTAGTTTTGCCAGGTAATGTCGTGAAAACCTGCTTCCTCCATGAGGCGTGCGAGACCGCGTTGGTCGGGGAAGGCGCGAATCGATTTCGACAGGTACACGAACCCGGATTTATCCCCTGTGATCAGCCCGCCCCAAAACGGGATGAGGTGCTTCAGGTAAAACAG
>JAZQTE010000031.1:0-1257 GCA_045630505.1 Acutalibacteraceae bacterium
TTCCTTATCGGCAATCGTATAGCGCAAGATCTGCCCCGCTTTGCCGTTCGTCACATAGGCTTCGATTTCTACGGCGGCATCTTTTTCGGTCAATTCGGGGGTTAGCTTAAGGACGGGCGTGCCGTAGTATTCCAGATCAAAGTGCGATTCGCTCACGCAAATGAGGTTCACGTCACGGTACAAACCGCCGTAGAACGTAAAGTCGGCCATTTGCGGATACACACGTTCGTTAGCGCTGTTATCCACAGCGATAACGAGCTGCGCTTCGTCGGCCAATTCGTCCGTCACGTCTACACGCCAGGTAGAATAACCGCCGTCGTGATGTGCCATATTCTTGCCGTTTACGTATACGTCTGCCGAGGAGTTCGCACCGCGGATCTCCAAGAAATAACGAGCCGCTTCGGGGAACTCCGCTTTTTTCAGCGTTTTCGCATAGTAGCAGGTGCCGCGATGAAAATCGTTGCCACCGTCTTGGCCGTCGATCGCATTCCAGCAATGCGGCAGGTTAACGGATTCCCACGTATCGTCGATCACGGCAGGGAATTCCACTGCTTGCTTGGTAAACGCCCACGCGGCGTTCAAATTAACAATACTTCTCACAAGATTACCTCCCAAATACAGTTCTTCATAACTATCACCCTGCCAACGCTTGACAGGGTGACAGAAATTTTCTTAGTTCGACTCGCGACGCTCGGCGAGTTCCTTGTTCATAACGTCCATCGTCTTCTTATCGAGGTTATACACGATAGCCAAGCCGATAAACTGTACCACGGCGCTGAACATATACAAACCGGCAACCAGCCAGCACATATTGTAGGTGGTAGCCGCAGACTGACCGCCCGTACCGAGCTCGGAAACGTAGCCCAGCGCACCCATCAGCAGCAGAACGATCGAAGGACCAACGCCCTGCGCAAGCTTACGGAAGAAGGAATGCAGCGAATACACAACGCCCTCCTCGCGCTTGCCCGTCTTCCATTCATTGTAATCGATAGCATCAGCCATCAGAGCCCACGATACGCAGGTATACACACCCATACCCAGACCAAACAGCACCAAACCGATCAAATAAACAACCAGCGCGAGCATCTTATCCGTGAACAGCGGGAAGAGCAGCATAATGATACCGCCCGCCAACGACACGATTGTGCCGGCAACCGAAGCTTCTTTTTTACCGAATTTGTTAACGATCTTCTTAATGAAGGGAATGAAGATGAACATCGGGATGAAGCCAATGGCTTGCACAACACCCGACAATTC
>JAZQTE010000032.1:0-12792 GCA_045630505.1 Acutalibacteraceae bacterium
ATCTTCACCAACGTTGTTCACAATCTGGATGACAACACCGTGTGGTGGGAGAGCATGGATAAGAATCCGCCCAAGAACGCTCGCTACTGGAAGGGCGAACTGTGGGATTGCACCGATGGCACCAAGGGTGCTCATCCCAACTCCCGCTTTACCGCTCCTGCCGAAAACTGCCCCTGCATTTCCGACGAATTCAACAAAGGCGAAGGTGTGCCCATCTCTGCCATCGTATTCGGCGGTCGTCGTGCTAAGTGCGCTCCCCTGGTTTATCAGTCCAAAGACTGGGAAAACGGTGTATTCGTAGGTTCCGCTATGGCTTCCGAAACCACCGCTGCCGCCGCCGGCGCTGTTGGTGTTACCCGTCGTGACCCCATGGCTATGCTGCCCTTCTGCGG
This sequence comes from Acutalibacteraceae bacterium, assembly GCA_045630505.1. Lineage (GTDB taxonomy): Bacteria > Bacillota > Clostridia > Oscillospirales > Acutalibacteraceae > RGIG3009. The sequence goes on from JAZQTE010000032.1 coordinate 393, forward strand.
CTACCACATGGGCGATTACTGGGCACACTGGATCGAAATGGGCAAAAAGCTCGGCGACAAGGCTCCCAAGATCTTCAACGTCAACTGGTTCCGCACCGATGACGAAGGTCACTTCCTGTGGCCCGGCTTCGGCGATAACCTGCGCGTGCTCGACTGGATCGTAAAACGCTGCGAAGGCAAGGCCGATGCTCAAACCACCGCGATTGGTTACGTTCCCTATGCGGAAGACATCAACATCGAAGGTCTGGACGATTTCGATCTCGAAACGCTCAAGTCCATTCTGGAAGTTGACAAAGCGCTTTGGTCGGCCGAGATCGACGGCATCGAAGAATTCTACGCCAAGTTCGGTGACAGACTCCCTGCGAAGCTCGTGGAAGAACTCGATACCCTCAAGAACAATCTGAAATAATCACAAGCCCCATCCGTTGTATGACGGATGGGGCATTTCATTACGCAAAAAAGCCGCTGCCTTTTGGCAGCGGCTTCATTTTTTATTTCACAGATTTTCTTCGATATACGCAACCACGTCACCAACGGTGCGCAGCTTTTCGATCTTTTCGTCGGGGATCTCAACGTCAAACTCATCTTCCAGCGACATCAGCATATCAACGACGTCCAGCGAATCGGCACCCAGATCCTCCTGAATGTTGGTTTCGGGCGTGATGGAATCTTCCTCAACGTCGAACTGGTTGCTAAGAATCATTTTCAGCTTTTCAAAAACCACAAATCTCATCCTTTCATAATACTCTGATTAAGTATAAACCTACTATAAAAATAGTATTCAAAAAACCACTGTTTGTCAATAGTTTTTTTATGAGAAGACGTGAAAAAGTTAGCCCTCATTGCTGCTGATAGCCGAAAACAGCTCACGCACGCGATCAAGCTGCCCTGCCAAGTATAAATATCCAAACAGCGCTTCCAATCCCGTAGCCTTGTGATAATCGCTTCCCGAACGCGACGTGTGCGCGTTACGGCCGCGCTTATACACGGCTTCCTCCCGTTCGGTAAGCAACGGATAGATCTTATCCAAAGCTGCCGCCTGCGCTTCGGCACGCACCTGCTGCACCGCTAAGCGATGCTGATCCTTGTTCGGGCGCCCTGCCGTGCTCACCAGCCGCTCACGCACCATCAGCTCATACACACCGTCACCCACGAACGCCAGGTTCAGCGGACTGATGGTGTGCAAATCTACTTCCATCGGGCATAACCGTTCCATTGTTACTCCCCCGTTAGTTCACAAAATCAAATTCCAAATCGTAAATACTCACGGTGTCGCCCTCTTGCACACCTGCTTCACGCAGACGGTCGATCACACCGCTCGATTGCAGCACCCGTTCAAAATACTGCAAGCCGTCAGGCTCGTCCAAATCCACCGTTTGCAGCAGCTTGAGCAGCCATTCGCCCTCCACAAAGAACACACCCTCGTGCTGTTCAATGCGAATCTCACGCCCGTGCAGCGACGATTCATCCATCAACGCCACGGGCTCGGCTTCAAACGGTTTAATGGGCGGCAGCTCTGCCAGCATCGCCGCACACCGCTGCACCAATGCATCGGTACCGTGGGCGATCGCCGCCATCATCGGGAAAAATTCCAACCCACGCTTTTGCATTTCGGCTTCAAACGCTGCTAATTGTTCGTCGGTTGCTAAATCGCACTTGTTGCCGGCCACCAGCACGGGACGCTTGGCCAGCTCGGCGTCAAAACGCTCCAGCTCGCGAGAAATGGTATCCAGATCCTCCAGCGGATCACGCCCCTCGCTGCCCGAAACATCCACCACGTGGATCAGCAAACGGCAACGCTCCACGTGCCGCAAAAATTCGTGTCCCAGCCCCACGCCGTCGCTGGCCCCCTCAATAATACCGGGGATATCCGCCATCACGAACGAAGCACCTTGGTCCACGCGCACCACACCCAGTACAGGCGTCAACGTGGTGAAATGATAGTTGGCAATTTCGGGTTTGGCTTCACTCACCACCGAGATCAGCGTGGATTTTCCCACGTTGGGAAAACCCACCAAACCCACGTCGGCCAGAAGCTTAAGCTCTAATCGCAATTCATATTCCTCACCGGGCGTACCGGGCTTGGCGAAACGCGGCACCTGCCGCGTAGGCGTGGCAAAATGAGAATTACCCCAACCGCCGCGGCCGCCCTTGGCCGCAATAAACGGCTCCTCGCCCGACATATCGGCCATCAAGCGCCCCGTTTGATTATCATATACCAGCGTTCCGCGCGGCACGGGAATCACCAAATCGGCGCCTGCCTTGCCGTTGCAACGGTTCGTGCTGCCTTGGCCGCCCGTTTCGGCAACGAATTTCCGCTTAAAACGAAAATCCGACAACGTGTTGTTGCTGTCCTGCGCCACGAACACGATATTACCGCCACGGCCGCCGTCGCCGCCGTCGGGGCCACCCGCCGACACGAACTTTTCGCGATGGAAGGCCACCGCACCGTTACCGCCGTTGCCCGCTTTTACTTTAATAATCGCTTTATCAATAAACATAGCGTCGTTTCCTTTCGGTAAGCTCTTCTTTATTGTAACACAAACTCACCGTATCGCAATAGTGTTTTTACAAAAAACGCCTTGTCGGCAGACCGACAAGGCGTTTGCTCTGTGCAGTTTTAGGGATTACTGCTCGGTCACGTAAACGCTGACGCGCTTGCGATCCTTACCCATACGCTCAAAGCGGACAGTACCGCTGGCCTTCGCATACAGCGTATCGTCGGAACCGATGCCGACGTTCTGGCCGGGATGGATGTGGGTGCCGCGTTGGCGCACCAGAATATTGCCCGCGAGAACGAACTGACCGTCGGCACGCTTGGCGCCCAGACGCTTGGATTCGGAATCACGGCCGTTTTTGGTGGAGCCCATACCCTTTTTATGAGCAAAGAGCTGGATGTTGATTTTCAGCATGTTGTTACACCTCCGTTAGTTGTATCTGAATATACGTTGGATATTGGGCAGCTAGCCCATCCAGATGGAGCTGCAGCCCCTTCAGTGCCACCTGCGCCGCCTCTTCGTCTTTGGAAGAAACCTTCACAGATAACCTGCCTTCCGCTTCGCGTACCGTTGCTTTACACGCACACACCTCGGTGATGGTGTTCGCCGTTAAATACGCGGCAGAGGATACTGCAGCACAAACGATGTCGCGCCCTTCCTCGGCGTATCCTGCATGGCCTTGAATCTCAAAGCCGCACAAGCTACCGTTGCGAGTCAGGATCGTTGCGCGAATCATTCCTCAGCGGCTTCTTCCGCTTTGGGTGCGCGGGGAGCACGAGCGTGGATACCTTCGATCTGCACCTTGGTGTAGGGTTGACGATGGCCCATAGCGCGTTTGCTACCCTTCTTGGGACGATAGGTGAACACGGTGATCTTCTTGGACTTGCCGTTCTTCAGCACACGGGCATCCACGTAAGCACCCTTGAGATAAGGAGCGCCGAGCTTCAGCTCTTTGTCGTTGTGCAGAGCAACAACCTTGTCCAATACGATACTGCTGTCTTCTGCGGCATCCAGCTTTTCAACGAACAAAACGTCGCCGTTTTGCACTTTGTACTGCTTACCGCCGGTTTCGATAATGGCGTACATATTAGTACCTGCCTTTTCTTAAGACTCGCTGCGCTCGGGCGGAATTTTCGCTTATGGTGTTTTATCGCAGGACAAAACACCGCCCGGAACAAGCGGCATCGCCCATTGTAGCATACTTTTTTATCCTTGTCAATAGGTTTTTTACACATAAGAAAACTCCCCGTCGAAACGGGGAGTCCTGCGTTATTTCTTACTGATAACTTTCTTTTGCCACGATTTTTTTTCGCAGCTCGGGCATTTCATATAGCGCGTGCGTCCCATATGCATTGAGAAGCTGGCCGCCTTAAACGTCGGCACGTAGTGATGGCCGCAATGGCGGCACACGTAATAACCGGCCACCTGTTCGATCTTCACCGCAAAAAAGAAGCCCGCAAACGCCGGAATAAAGCCGGCGAAAGCAATCAGTATTCTCTTCCATTCCTCGATTTGTACGTAAGAAGCAACAAAAATCGGCACGAACAGAATGATCATCGAAAGAATACCGACCACCCATTCCAGAACAAGCAACTGTCTGTCGCTTTCTTCCTTTTCCTTCACCAGCTCCAACAGCTTCTTTTCCATTTCCTTTTCGTAATTTTCCATACCTATTCTCTCCCCCATTAATAAATCGTTCACGGTGATCCCGAGAAGCTCGCAAAGCGGCAGCATCAAAGCGGAATCCGGCAACGCTCTGCCCGTTTCCCATTTTGAAACTGCACGGTCGGTAATGCCGAGCGCCTCGGCCACCTGCACCTGCGTAAGCGATTTCTCTTTTCTGCATTCGGCAATAAATTTGCCGATCTTCACTTGGTTCATACGCCTTCTCCTTTCACTCTCAGTATACCATTCGCTTGCAAAAAAGCACCAAACCATCGGTTGAGTGGGGGAAACTCCACCGACGGTTTGTTATTTTAGAATATCAGTTGATACAAGGGGCATAGCAAAATGGGGAAAAATACCGCAGGAACGAAGTTCGCGATCTTGATGTTGGCCACTTTCAGCAAATTCAGCGACAAACCAATAATTAAAAGCGAACCCACGCAGTTCATTTCCGCGATCACCGCCGCGCCTAAATACGGGGCTACCACTTGAGCGAGCAACGTGATGGCTCCTTGATACACAAATACCGATACCGCCGACAGCACCACGCCGATTCCCAGCGAAGCACCAAATACGATCGACGAAATCAAGTCCAGCACCGATTTCAGATACAACGTTTCATGGTTGTGCTGTAATCCGCTTTGTAACGATCCCACAATAGCCATCGTTCCCACGCAAAACAGCAAGCTGGCGCTCACAAACCCTTGCGCCAACCGCCCGTTGCCGTTTTCTTGTTTGCTAAACCTTGCTTCGGCTTTCTCGCCAAGCTTTGTTAACCCCTTATCAATATCCAACAGCGTTCCCACCGTGGCACCACATACGATCGACAGCACGGCCACCAGTGTATTTTCGCCATCTAAACACCCTTTTATGCCAATATACATCGTGCAGAAGCCCACACCCGTCATCAGCGCACTCGCCAATTTTTCGGGAACACCTTTGTTCAGCAGCACGCCGATAAATCCGCCGACGACTACCGCCAATACGTTTACAATCGTTCCCCATAATCCTGCCATTACTTTCACCCTTTTATTTTTTTGTTTTCATTCTCGCAAAACTGTGGTACAATACTCTCACACCCACAAAAGGAGGAAACACCGTGAGTCGTACACGCTCTCACCGCCGCGTCCACTTTCTGGACGAGATCCGCGGCTTTTGCATTATCCTAATGGTATTTTATCACGCATTTTATACAGTTGGTTATATATTCAACGTATCCTTTGCTCAAACGCTGTTCGATTTCTTTACTCCTGCCGAAAGCTTCTTTGCAGGCGTGTTCGTTTTTCTGTGCGGTATGAGCTGTCGTCTGTCGCACAGCAACCTGCGGCGAGGGCTGCTGCTTGCCGCCGTTGCCCTTGCACTGTCGCTGGTGCTGTGGGGTGGCGTGCAGCTCGGCTTGCTTTATCGCGGCTCGGAGATCTGGTTCGGCATTCTGCATTGCTTGGCCGCCTGCATTCTGCTGTACGTGCTGCTTTACCCCACCATCCGTATATTTCCGCCGTGGTTGGGGCTGCTTATTTCGGCGGCGCTCTTCATACTATGCTTCCACGTTCCCTCGGCCGAGGGCGGCTATTTCGGCATTCGTGGTCTGTTTCGCTTGTATATCCCTGCCGCCAACGCCACCAACCCGTTCCTATACCCGTTCGGGCTGTGCCCCGTGGGGCCCACGGGCGATTATTTTCCGTTGCTACCGTGGTTCTTCTGCTTTTTAAGCGGTGCCTACGCAGGAATGTGGGGCATTCCGAAATGGATGAACCGCAGCCGCTTCCCGTTTTTTTCTCACGTCGGCCGTTGGTCAATATGGATCTACCTTGCACATCAGCCCGTCATCTACGGCGCGTGCGTCGGTATCTTCTATTTGATAAATCTGCTAAAATAAAGGGCGCCTCGCGGCGCCCTTTTCTTTATAGCTTGTGTTGCAAACCGCTTTTTTGTATTGCTACCGCCAGCAGCAAGCCGCCGCCAATACACGCAATGCATTGGCCGGCCCCCACAACAACGGCATACACCCACCATTTCATACCGCCGTATACAAAATACAGCTCGGTACCTACGATCAGCGCATTAAGCACCACGGGCGGAAGTGTAGCCGCAAGGGGCAGCCCCTTGATCGTCACCTTTCGCAAGCCATAAGTAAACCACGCCGCCAATCCCGTCGCCGCCGTGCCGAGCAACAGATCCCAGCCCCCCACGGGGTTTGCTCCCGTGGAAAGACCAATCAAATTCGATAAAAAGCACCCTACGGCAAGCCCCGGCACCGCCGCAGGCGTAAACACGGGCAAAATTGTGAGCATTTCCGACAATCGGCACTGCATCGGGCCGAAGCAGATCGGTTGTAAAAGCGTTGTCAGCGCCACGTACAGTGCGGCAATCACGCCGCCCTGCGTAAGATAGCGCAAGGTTTTTTGCTGTTTCAAGGAAATCCCTCCATAGTTTTGTTTTTTGCGAACAGCATCGCAAGGACAGGATGGTTTCGAACTGACCTTTGTTTCACGTGAAACTTACGGCTTAATAACCTCCAAGCCGCCGAGATACGGGCGGAGAACTTCGGGAATCGTCACCGAGCCGTCTTCGTTCTGGTATTGCTCCACCAACGCAGGAATGACACGGCTGGTAGCCAAGCCCGAGGCGTTGAGCGTGTGAGCAAGCTGCAGCTTGCCGTTTTCGTCACGGTATTTCACGTTACCGCGGCGAGCCTGATAATCACGGCCGTTAGAAGCCGAGCTAACCTCTTTATAGATGCCCAGGCTGGGGATCCACACTTCGATATCGGACGTGCGTGCCATCGAGAAGGAGCAGTCGCCGGCCGCCAGCTTGCACAAACGGTAGTGCAGGCCCAGCTTTTGCACCAAGCGCTCTGCCTTGCCCACGAGCTCGGCAAATGCCTCATCGGAGCCTTCCGCCGTGGTGTATTGCACCATTTCCACCTTATTAAACTGGTGACCACGGATCATACCGCGTTCTTCCGAACGGTAGCTGCCTGCCTCACGGCGATAGCACGGCGTGTACGCAATGTATTTGCGCGGCAGCTCCTCGCGCGGAATAATTTCGTCGCGGTGCATATTCACCAGCGCGGTTTCCGCCGTGGGAAGCATAAACTTGCGGTCGGAGCTGGTGGGATTTTGGATCCAGTACACTTCGTCCTCAAATTTCGGGAATTGTCCTGCCACGTAACCGCATTCATAACCCAGCATATGCGGCGGCAGAATCAGCTCGTAGCCATCCTTGATATGCTCGTCAATGAAGAAATTGAGGATCGCCCATTCCAAACGGGCGCCCCAGCCGCGATATACCCAGCAACCGTTACCGGCCAGCTTGGCACCGCGCTCATAGTCGATCAACCCCAAGCTCTCGCACAGCTCCACGTGGTTGCGGATCGGGGACGAGAACTGCGGTTGCTGGCCAAAATAATGCACGAGCTCGTTGTTTTCCTTGCCGCCCTCCTTCAAATCGGGATCGGGCAGGTTCGGAATGCAAAGCAGCAGCTGCTTTTGCTTTTCTTCCAGCTCGCCAATGGTAACGTCGGCTTCTTTAATTTTAGCGGAAAGCTCTTTCATTTCTGCCATAATGGCCGAAACGTCGCCGCCTTCCTTCTTGATCTGCGGAATTTTCTTGGAAGCTGCGTTTTGTTCAGCCTTCAGAGCATCGTTTTGCCCCGACAATTGACGGCGCTGTGCGTCAATCTCTAAAATTTCATCAATAACTGCGTCCAAATCCATTTCGCGCTTGCGCACAGCCGCTTTCACAAAATCCGGATCCGTACGCACCAATTTAATATCAACCATTTGTATTTCCTCCCATTATTCCTGCGGCACCAGCACGTTAGCCAACGCCTTTAAATCGTCTTTTGAATAAAATTCCAGCTGCAAAACGCCGTTTTCGCCCTTATCGATCACGCGAACCTTGCGCCCCAGCTGCTCGGTCAAAACCAATTCGACCTCGTTATACAAACTGTCACGGCGGCGTGCCGCACGCTCCTTGTTCGACGATCGAGTGGATTTCGCCATTTTTTCCAGTGCACGCACCGAAAGATCCTGCTTAATAGCAGCCTGAGCCGCTTCCATCTGCGCCGAAGGCGTTTCAAACGACAGCAACGTACGGGCATGTCCCGCCGATAGCTGCCCGTTGCTCACCAGCTCGGCAATTTCCTCCGGCAGATTCAAAAGCCGCAGGGCATTCGCTACCGCAGGTCGGGATTTGCCCACCGCAAGCGCCGCTTCCTCCTGCGTCATACCGTATTGCTGCATCAGCGTGCGATACCCCAGCGCTTCTTCCATCGGATTTAAATCCTGCCGCTGCAGGTTTTCAATCAACGCCAGCTCTGCCGCTTCCTGATCCGTCATTTCACGAATCACCACGGGAACCTCGGTGAGCCCTGCCATACGTGAAGCACGCCAACGGCGTTCACCGGCTACCAGTTGATATCCGCCGCCTGCCAACGGACGCACAAGCAACGGCTGCAGCACCCCGTGCTGCGCAATCGAAGCCGCCAAATCAACCAGCGCTTGCTCATCAAACTGTTTACGCGGCTGTTCTCGGTTCGGTTCGATCTCGGAAATACGCAGAGATACGGTCTTCCCCTGCTCTTCCACAGCGTTCTCGGCAAACAAAGCATCCAGCCCTCTGCCGAGCCCTCCTTTTTTCGCGGCCATCGTATCCCTCCTTACCGCTTCTGTATCAGTTCGCTTGCCAGCTTATCGTAGGCCAGCGCCCCTTTGGAATGTCTGTCGTAATAATTGATCGGTTTTCCGTAGCTCGGCGCTTCCGACAACCGCACACTGCGCGGAATCGGCGTGGCAAACACCTTGCGCGGAAAAAACTTTTTAACCTCGGCCACAACCTGCTGCGTCAAATTCAGGCGTCCGTCGTACATCGTAAGCAGCACGCCCTCCAGATCCAGCTCGGCATTATACAACCGCTTCACCTGCCGCACCGTGGCCATCAGCTGCGACAGTCCCTCCAGTGCGTAGTATTCGCATTGGATCGGCACCAGCACGGTGTCGGCAGCACACAACGCATTAAGCGTCAAAAGACCAAGCGACGGCGGACAATCAATAAATACGTAATCGTATTTATCGCGAAGCGCCGCCAGCACCGCTTTTAAACGGCTTTCACGGCGATTTACTTCCACAAGCTCAATTTCGGCGCCTGCCAGCTGCATACCCGAGGGAATCACGTCCACGTTCAAAAACGGCGTTTTCTGCACACCGCTTTGCGCTTCGGCCTTACCGATAAGCAATTCATACACGGAAACGGCACCCGAGCGTTTGTCGATACCCACACCGCTGGTAGCGTTGCCCTGCGGATCTAAATCCACCAGCAAACAGCGTTTACCTGCAGCGCCCACGGCCGACGTTAGATTTACGGTGGTGGTGGTTTTACCCACACCGCCTTTTTGATTAACAACGGCAATAATCTTGCCCATAATTTCACCTCTTACTGTGTATGCTGTTATCATAGCACACTTTTTCCGTAATGAAAAGAGTAAAATGTAAAACAAACCGTGTTTTTTTGAAAATGTTTCACATGAAACATTTTCTACCGTACTTTGACAAAACATTTTCCGTTTCTCGCTTGCGGACACCTTTACTTTATATATATAATATGGTATAGTATATAACATAATCCGAAACGAGGTGGATAGGCTATGAACGAAGCGGCCTTTCGCGAACTGGAAGTCAGCTGCAAATCCTGCCGTGCGTGCGGCTTGTGTGAAACACGCCAAAACGTGGTGTTCGGCACGGGCAACCCCCACGCCGAGGTGCTTTTCATCGGTGAAGGCCCCGGCGAAAACGAAGATAAGCAGGGCTTGCCGTTTGTCGGCCGTGCCGGCAAATTGCTGGATACGATGCTTGAGGCCGTCGGCCTTTCCCGCAAGCATAATATCTATATTGCCAATATGGTAAAATGCCGTCCTCCGCAAAACCGCGATCCGCTTCCCGAGGAGCAAGATGCCTGCGCCCATTGGCTGGCGGAGCAAATCGCACAAATTCAACCAAAAATCATCGTCTGTCTGGGGCGCGTTGCCGCCTTCCGTATGATCTCTCCCGATTTTAAGGTGACGCGTCAACACGGCCAATTTTTCGAAAAAGACGGCATCTTGTATATGGGTATGTTTCATCCTGCCGCCATTCTCCGCAACCCCAACCAAAAGCCCGAAGCTTTCGCAGATTTTCAAGCTCTTCGGGACAAGATTTTACAAATTTGCAACCATACTGAATTAGTTTTTGAAGATTAGTGCTATTTAAGGAGCGCCTTATGACTATCAACCGTATATTTCGTCGCCTGCTGTGCGCCGTGCTGGCCGTGTGTTTGCTGCTCGTTTGCTCCCTTCCTGCGGCGGCCGAAAAGCTGCTGCACGAATTTCCCGAAACCGAAGAAGAACGTATCACCGCACCGTCGGCAATGATGCTGTATATGGGCTTGCAGCCTCAAGATGACGTCGTGCTGTACGAAAAGGAAGCCGACGCTCGCTATCAGCCCGGCTCGCTGATGCGTGTGGCGATGATGGGCTATGCTATGAAGCTCATCAAGGAAAAAAATATCGATATGTACAAGGAAACGGCCTCGTACACGTTATCGCTGTTTAACACCTACGTAGCAGGCACCGGCTTGCACGTAGCGCTGATGAATTTTGGCGAAACGTGGACGTTGCACGATCTGCTCACCGTTTGCTCCATTCAAACCGCAGCGGATTGCGCCATCACCTTGGCCGAAAAGCTGGGCGGCACACCCGAAGCGTTTGTAGAAGGGCTCAACGCCTTTGCGGCCGAGCTCGGCTGCACCAATTCGCACTTCACCAACGTCGTCGGCTTAAACGAAGAAAATCAATATATGTCGGCTCGTGACATTGTCACCTTCACGCGGTACGCCATGCAATATCCCGAGCTTCAAACCATGCTGGAGCTAAAGGACTGGACGGTAAAACCCGTTTCGGGCGGTTCACGCCGCAGTTGGCCGAACAGTAACGATATGATCCGGCAATCCTCGCCCTTTTTCTACACCTATGCCACGGGCGGTCACACAGGCGGCACGCTCACCGAAACCAGCGTGGTGGAATACGGCACGTTGGACGGCTATCAATATATGGCCGTCGTAATGGGCGCCAACCGCAAAAACAGCAAGGACGAGATCAGCGGCACCGCCTATGCCGAGGCTCGCCTGCTCATTCGGTGGGGACTCATCGGTTTTTCCTACGAAACCGTGCTTCACGAGGCCGAGCTTGTCGGCCGTGTGGCGGTAACGGGCTGCGCCAAGCGTCAAAACGTATCTCTTGTACCGGCTAATGACGTAAGCACCGTACTAAAAAAAGATACAAAGCTTTCAAAGATCACGCGCACCGTCACCTACACGCAGGAAAGCTATAAAGCTCCCATTCAAAAAGGAGATGTACTGGGGAAGGTCACCTTGTACCTCGAGGGCAAGGAGATCGTCACCGCCGATTTAGTAGCAGGCGAGGACGCGCCCTACAGCGCCCTCTACAGTGTTTGGCAGGGCGTTCGCCGCTTCTTATTTTCCGGATGGACGATGGCGCTGCTCGTGATTATTGCCTTGCTCGCAGGATCGTATATCTGGCTCACCGTGCATTATAACCGCAAGAAAAACAAAAAATGGAAGAGTTAACAGAACGCCCGTCAGCTGACGGGCGTTTTTATTAAGAAAAGTTTGTGTTTTTTCTGTCAAGCACTTGCATTACGGCGCAAAAAAGTGTAAAATAAATACGTATAGGGTTTTCGCCCAAAAAGAATGAAAGGGGAATTCTTATGAATCTCTTGAACAAGAAAACGGTTGAAGATTTAAACGTAAAAGGCAAGCGCGTATTGGTTCGCTGCGATTTTAACGTTCCGCTGAAAAACGGCGTTATCACAGACGAAAACCGCATCGTTGCCGCTCTTCCCACCATTCAGTATCTGCTGGATAACGGTGCGAAGGTCATCCTCTGCTCGCATCTGGGCAAACCGAAGGGCGAACCCAAGCCCGAGCTGTCGCTGGCTCCCGTGGCTGTCCGCTTGGCGGAAAAGCTCGGCCGTGACGTTGTGTTTGCGGCAGACGATACCGTTGTGGGCGAAAACGCGAAGAAGGCCGTTGCCGAAATGAAGGAAGGCGACGTTGTTCTGCTGCAGAACACCCGCTATCGCGCCGAAGAAACCAAAAACGGCGAAGCTCTTTCCAAGGAGCTGGCTTCTCTGGCCGATCTGTTCGTGAACGATGCGTTCGGTGCTGCTCACCGTGCACAC
>JAZQTE010000033.1:0-3089 GCA_045630505.1 Acutalibacteraceae bacterium
AAGCAGCTGACCGAGGAGGATGTTGTTGCGCAGCATTTGAATCGGTTGGCGATGTTTGGCAATTACGTTGTCGGCAGGGATATGAATAAGGTGTTTCCGCACTCTTGGGTAGACGTGCTGTTTCCCAAGATGGCTCGCGAGAAGCAAAATAAGATTCGCAAATTCTTCAAGATACCGTATCTGCCCGTGCAGACGGACCGTTTGGTAAACCACGAGAACGTGGACGTTTATATCGAGCGTATGGCAGAGGATATCCGCGAAGCCAAGCGAAATGCCGATTTTGTGCTGGCTTTTCCTCACACGGGTGGGCAGTTTAATACCGAGATAGGTGAATTTTCCAAACACGTTATAGACGTTGCCATCGCTGCCGGTGCCGATGCCGTGCTCGCTTCCCACTCCCACGTGGTACAACGGGCTACCTATTGTGATGGCGTTCCCTGCGCCTACAGCTTGGGCAATTTTAGTATGTCGCCGCTCTTTTTTGCCATCGAAGCCAAGCATCTTCGGGAATACGGTTTGGCGGCCCACCTCTATCTGGACGGCGCCAAGGTGGAAAAGGTAACCTTTACCATTTTAAAGGGCGTTGCCAAACGGGGAAAGCAGCAGGTGGCTTGGTCGGTAGACGAGCTGTACAACAGCCTTTCTTCCAAGCGTGCACGCAAGCAGCTGTTGAAGGATGTTGGCAGGATTTACGAGATCGTTATGGGGAAACCCTTGCCCAACGCACCTTTGCAACGGGAATATTTACTGGAGAAGCCGTGATGCTGAGGAGAAGCGTATGAAAACTTTTAATTTAATTGCTGCTATATTTCAAATTGCGGTCGGTGTTGCGGCTATTATTTCCTATGCCGTGCTTGCCTTTAACGGCGAACCACTCGGCAGATGGACGGTCACGCTGTTTCTTGCCGTCTGCTTTGTGGTGATCGGCGTTATCGGTCTTGCGGATCGGATAAAAAACAAAGGATAAACCTTTTTGCAACGCAAAAGCAGCCCTCGTTTTCAAAACGAGGGCTGCTTTTTAATGATGGTGGTGATGGTGACCTGCGGATGCAAGGCTCGTGCGGCATTGTTGCTCGCAGCAATATTCGCCTTCGCTTTCCAATTCAACGGTTATGTGGTTGATGCCGTGCTCGTGTAGCTCTTGGCGTATGGCTTCTTTTATGTCGCAAGGGACGCCTCTTGTTACTACGTGCAGCGTAGCGTAATGATGATAACCGTCTATGCTCCAAACGTGAACGTGGTGAACGTCAAGAACACCGTCGATTTCACAAAGATGTTCTTTTATCTCGGCAACACGTATACCGTGCGGGACTTTTTTGAGAAAGAGGGTGAACGCTTCTGCTAAATTCTTTACGGCGCTTACAAGAATGAAAAATGCTACGCCCATAGACAGCAACGGGTCGAGAATCGAAATTGCAGTGAACCGCATCACGACAGCACCGATGAGAACGACAATCCAGCCAAGCACATCTTCCAGCATGTGCAGATTAACAGCCTTTTGATTGAGAGAAACGCCGCCACGAGTGGCAAAGGCGGCACCAAGGTTCACACACGCGCCGATGATGGCAAAAACGATCATACCGTCGTAGTGGATCTCGGTGGGGTTAAAAATACGCAATACGGCATTGAAAATAACCGCTACCGAGCCAAGTGAAAGAAGCAAGTTCGTTATCACGCTGCCGATGACGGAGAATCCGGCGTAGCCGTAGGTGTATTCCTCGTCGGGCAGCTTTTTGCTTTTCTTTTCAAGGAAAAAGGCGATGCCTATGCTAAGTGCATCACCGATATCGTGAACGGCGTCCGAAATAATGGCAACGCTTCCGGTGAGAACGCCACCAACGATTTCAAACACAGAAAATGCGAGATTCAGAATAAAGGCGATCAAAATATTCTTTTCCGTTTTCATAGCTCCTCCTGTTTGACATGCACGGATTTTTGCGGTACAATATATCTGTTACTGAACACTGTGTACGATAAAGTATACGTGCAAGGGAGAGCGAAAGCAACATATCTTTGCTGCAAACTGTTCGATATCGAACAAATTTCAGATGTTGTATGGAGGCGCTTATGGATAGACGGCAAAAGAAGACGAGAGAAGCCATTTTCAATGCATTTACCGAGCTTCTCTCTAAAAAAGGGTACAATCAAATCACCGTTGGCGAAATTATCAACAAGGCCGATGTTGGCAGAGCCACGTTTTATGCCCACTTTGAAACCAAGGATTTTTTGCTGAAGGAGCTTTGTGAAGAATTGTTTTGCCACGTTTTCGATGCCGCGGCAGAGGGACGAGAAGAACATCGCCACATTTTTGCTTGTGAAGCGCCGCCTTCCGCTGTGCTTCACCTTTTACGGCATTTGCAAAGAAATGACAACGGCATACTGGATTTACTGGCGTGTGAAAACAATGAATTGTTTTTGCGGTATTTCAAAGAAAGTCTAACGGAGCTGATACAAAAGCAACCAACGCTTTTTGGCGGCAAGAAAGACGAAGCACTTCCCGAGGATTTTTGGAATCATCACGTAGCAGCAACCTTTGTTGAAACGGTCAGATGGTGGCTTGCCGGCGGAATGAAGGAACGTGCGGAAATCGTGGCCGATTATTTTGGGAAGATTTTGTAAACGGCAATTTTGCTCTGAAGAGTGGGCAGTATAAGTAATAGGCTTTACAGTGTGGAAAGGATGGAAAATACGGTGAAGGAAACGAGAACGTTGGAAGAGGTGCGCAAGCTTTTCGAGGGAGATCGCTTCGCTACCGAAAACGGAGCGGTAATTGAGGAGATCGGCGAGGGGTGTGCCGTTTGCAGCTTGAAAATCACAGCGTCGCACCGCAACGCGATGGGCGCGGTGATGGGCGGCGTTTATTTTATGATAGCGGATTTTGCGTTTGCCGTTGCGGCAAACCAAGAAAAGATGGCGTGCGTTTCGCTGCGGTCCGATATTTCTTTTTTAGGAGGCGCGAAAGGGGAACGGCTGATAGCCAAGGCGGTATGCCTTAAAAACGGTAAGACGACCGTGTGCTACCGCGTGGACGTGACGGACGATTTTGGGAATTTGACGGCTACCGTCACAACAACGGGCTACCGCGTTGC
>JAZQTE010000034.1:0-7870 GCA_045630505.1 Acutalibacteraceae bacterium
CCGTGTTGCTTTATTTACTGCGAGAGCCGCGGTGCAGCTTGCGGAATTTTTGGGGAGAATAGCCGATCATCTTTTTAAAGGATTTGGAGAAATACGCAGCATCGGTGAAGCCCGTTTTTTCCATAATCACACTAATAGAATCGGCTGTGCCTTGCAAAAGCAGCTTGGCACGTTCGATACGCACGTTGCTTAAATAGCGCATCGGCGGATAGCCCGTGGTATCCTTAAAGCGTTTGCCGAGGTGGTTGGGGGAGTAGTTGGCAAATTTTGCCAGCTGCTCCAGCGTGAGCTGGTCGGCATAGTGCTGCTCAATGTAGGTGATAACGGCGTGAATGCGATCGTCCGCCACTTCACGCTCCGTAACGGTGGTATGACGGAAATAATACTCAACCAGCTCGCAAATGGCAGCGGTGGACACAAGCTCCTGCTGTTCCGTGGGCAGCTTGTTCGAGGAAAGCAGGCGGCGAAACAAATCGTCCACCAAGGCGGTATCTTCTACGTGCAGCTTAGGGGGGACTACGTAGTTTTCAAAATAATCGGCCGTGCCTCGCTTCATTTCAAAGTGACACCACGATTTTTCGGCGTAGCGTGTTTCTGTTAGCCGAAACGAGTGGGGCGTGTGTGCCGGAATTAACAGCAGATCACCCGGTACTGCCAAAATGGTTTGGCCGCCGATCTCAACGATCAGTTCTCCCTTTTCTACATAATAGAACTTACTGTCCGGAACGCGAAGATTTTCGCCCTCCCAGTCGGAAGGTAAAATGCTTCGTGCGCCGAAGCGGTAGGTACAAGACAGCGTATTTTTCATAGTTCTCACACCTCTAATTTGATTGTATATTTTTTTGTCGAAAAGTCAATAGATAGAAGTGTTGTTTGAAAAATGAATGATTTTTGACAATTAAAGGTGATTGTTTTATACTATTTTGGCCAAAAGTGCAAAAGTGCAAATACTTGTCAAGCGGTTAAAATAGGTGTATACTAAAATAAGCAAGGAAATATGAAGGAGAAAAATCAATGATCACATTTAACGATATACAAAATAACGAGGCGATCCGCACGTACATTGCAGGAGCAGACGCCTCGCTGCTTGCACAAGGGTTCACGGAGCACAGCGTAGCACACGTGACGCACGTTTCCAAAACAGCGGCGTACATTTTGGAAACGATGGGGTATTGTGAGCGAGATGTGGAGCTGGCCAAGATCGCCGGCTTTCTACACGATATCGGCAACTTGGTGAATCGCCAGAATCATTCGCAAAGCGGTGCGTTGATGGCGTTTAGTATGTTGGACGATATGGGAATGCCTGCCGAAGAAATTGCCACCGTCACCACGGCGATCGGTAATCACGACGAGGGCAACGGCGTGCCGGTAAACGCCGTTGCGGCAGCGCTTATTTTGGCCGATAAATCCGACGTGCGCCGCAGCCGTGTGCGTAACACAGACCGTCAGTCGTTTGATATACACGACCGCGTGAACTATTCGGTGCGGCAATCGACGCTGCGCATTAATGAAGACCGCACGGTTGTAAAGCTGGATCTGGTTATTGATACCGAACACAGCTCGGTGATGGATTATTTTGAAATCTTTTTAAACCGTATGGTGTTGTGCCGCGAGGCTGCCAATCGCTTGGGGCTGCGCTTTAAACTGGTTATCAACGGTCAGGCATTGTTATAAAAAGACCGCCCATCGAAAGATGGGCGGTTTTCCTATCTGTTTAAAAGATAAAAAGCGAAATTGAGATAGCCTGCGAAAATCAGCCACGCCATATACGGGAGCATCAACGCTGCGGCCGTGCGTGAAATCGGTTTAAAACGAAGCGTTGTGAGTGCGGCGAGTGCCAGCAAGAGCAACAGCCAAAGGAAGGCGAATAAACGCCATTCCAAACGGAAGAAGAACAGCGGCCACAGCACGTTCACCAAGATCTGCAGCAAATACAAGCGCAGCGCTTCGCTGCGGTCGATATCGTTGCTGACAAACACGAGATAGGCGGCCACCGCCATTGCCGTGTACAAAACCGTCCATACTACGGGGAACAGCCAATCGGGCGGTGTGAGCGGCGGCTTCACCAAACCGCTTGTGTCGGCACGGCCCAGCCAAGCACCCAATGCTGCCAAGCCGAGGGTGTACACCAAAAAGAAAAGTAAGGGCTTCCATTCGATTTTTCGTCGTAACATACGCAACGCCTCCTTGCATTCTCATCCTATGCGGCGGCGTGCAAAGATATGAAAACGGGGCTTACCGATTTTTCGGCAAGCCCCGTTTGTTTAAAAGAGCATAGAGATCATCAGGTAGAGATAGGTGCAAAACGCAATGAGAATGGAAGGGGACAGCGCCAGTAAGAGTGACGTGCCGCCTTTCTCGAAAAAGCGGCGCTGCAGCAGCGGACGCGGATTTTCCTTTAGTTTGCGAGCTTTGTTGAGGATTTGTTTCATATACAAATAATTACCAAACAAGCCCAGTAAAATGCATACAGCAAGTTCGATCGCCGCAACGGCAAACAGTATAATCGCCAGCAAGCGCTGGGTTTCGGGAGAAGTACCGGCGGCCTCCTGCATTTTCATTACCAATTCCTGAATACACGACAAAATAATGGCAACGATGGCCGTGGGGATGCCGAACGCTATGTTCTTGCGATACAGCAGCCACGTGCCGGTGAACCAAAAGGCACCCATATTCCACGAGATCTTAGATTGGCTGCGGCTAAGCTCGAAGAAACGGGGAAGATAGTAGCCTGCATTGTTGCCGACCAGCTCCACGATATCCTCTACCGGAACGCCCTCGATTTCTTTGCCGGCGTTCGCGTCAACGTAGGGGTTGGCTTGCGGCGGCGTGAAGGGAGGTGTGAAATTGCCCGTAGGCGGAGTATACCGTGCCGAAACGGGTTCTTGGTTATTGATAAGCTCACGTCCGCAATGACCGCAAAATTCGGCAAACTCGGGATTGCCCTCGCCGCAGTGAGGGCAACGGTTTTCGGTAGCGGGCGTTTCGTTTACGGCTGACGTTTTGGTGCCCCATTGACGGTCGGTGCCGTGGTCGGCTTCAAAATGACAATGCCCCTCGGCCTTCCAGCATTCGCGGTGATGGGGACAGCCGCACTGCGGGCAGGCTACGATATCGTCGCATTCGGCAAAGGCTTTGCCGCAAACGGGACAGGTTTGTCCTTCATAAAAAAACATAGCGTCACGCTTTCTTTAGTAATACTAACACCTATTGTACCTCACCGCCACGAAGGATGCAACGGTGAGGCGACAAAGTTTAAAGTTTATTTACGATTGCCGCGGTTTTTCGTTAACACCGACACCGCCAGCACAGCGGCGGCGGCGCACAGTACGGCCAGCACGGCTTTGGTAATGCTGTTGTTAATGAAATCCATCGTGGGGTTGAACAGATCCACGATCAGCAGCGTTGCCACCATAAATACGCCGATCAGGCACAAATGAGATAAGAAATTTTGCAGCTTCATTGGGCGGGTACCTCCGAGAGGAAGATGATATCGCTCACGTCACGGCCGTTGCGATAGGGGTGGTTGACGTATCGGTTTTCATACGCCATTTGTGCGCTGCGGCCGCCGTCTAAATTATAAGCGACAGTACAGCCGAGCGTTTCGAACAGTGACGATAATTCACGCAGTGTCATACCCGAGGAATAGTTATCCTGCCGCCCGTCTACCAACACGAGGGCATAATGCCCCGGTTCGTAATAGCCAATGGCACAACGGGGATGCTTGGGGGTGAGGGAGCTGTTAAAGCGAGTTTTGGCTTTGCCGTTCTCCGAAAGCAGCGAGGGGCCGAAGCACCACGCTTGCCAAGCGCCGTTTTTCATTTCCGTATCGGCGCTAAATTTTCCGCGCTCAAACGTTTTCATCGTGCCGTCCTTGTAGATGACGCAAACGTCGCCGCTGCCCGTCGCATCGCGATACAGTACGCCGTTGCGGATGACGGGCCCGCTGTGACGGCCGTAATAATCACCCGATACGGCGAGTACGGCACCGCAGTTTTTTACCAGATCTAAAAACGGTTCCTCCACGCCTTTGCCGTAGGCGTTTTTGGCGAAGCCTGCTTGCAGATGCCGAATCTCGCGCAGATAGATATCTGCCACGTAATAGGTGATCTTATCGGCCCCTTCGCCCTGCACGTGCTGCGTTACGGTGAACGCTATATTGGGGGAGGAATACGAGGTGCCGTTTTGGATTACCGTGGCGGTAAACTTTTCCGCAAACGCGGCGCCCATTGATGTATCGGGTGCAGGTGCGGCTTGCGTGGGTGGTGCAGCAGGCGGAAGTGTGGAATATGTTTCGGGGAGAACGTGATGCACCAGTGCAAACAGACACAGCAAGGCGCCTGCGATTACGGCATCTAACAGAAGCGTGACGAAAAGCGGCGTGCTGCGGCGCTTCTTTGGCGGCTTCGGCGGCTGCTCGGCAGCCTTTTCAATGAGTTCTTCCAATGTGACGGTGCCCATGCGCGTTCTCCTTTCATAGGTTATTTTTCTATTATACAACGAAACCTACAAAAAAGCACGAATTTTTTTACGGTTTTTTCGAAAGAATAAAAATATGGAAAAATTTAGCCTTGTAAAACTTGACGAACCCCTATATATAGTATAAAATAGAATCGATATACCCTACATTTTGAAAGTGCTAGAAAAAGGATGAAGACCAGATGGCAACGAAAAACCCAACCTACGGTAACGAAAGTATCAGCGCCTTGAAAGGCGCACAGCGCGTGCGCTCCCGTCCGGCATCCATTTTAGGCTCGAACGGTTTGGATGGCTGTCAGCATACCGCGTTTGAAATCTTGGCCAACTCGATTGACGAAGCGCGTGAGGGCTACGGCGAAAAGATCATCGTTACCAAATACGAAGATGGCTCCATTGAAGTGCAGGACTTTGGCCGCGGCGTTCCCGTAGACTATAACCGCAAGGAAGACCGCTACAACTGGGAGCTGGTGTTTTGCGAGCTGTATTCCGGCGGTAAGATGAACGAAAATACAAACTATAGCTTTTCGCTCGGCCTTAACGGCTTGGGCGCTTGTGCCACGCAATCCACGTCGGCTTATATGGACGTGGAAGTGAAACGTGACGGCTTCCTATATCGCCTGCATTTCGAAGAGGGCGAGAACGTGGGTGGCTTGCAAAAGGAACCCTATACCAAGAAGGATACGGGTACCACCATTCGCTGGAAGCCCGATATTAAGGTGTTCACCGAGGTGGATATCCCCATGTCGTTCTTCCGCGACGTTATGCGTCGCCAAGCCATTGTAAACCCCAATCTGCTGTTCGTGTTGCGCGAGCAAAAGGGACGCAGCTTCGAAACGGAAGAATTCGTGTATCAAAACGGTATCGAGGATTACGTGCGCGAAACGGTGGCCGATCATTCGATGACCGACGTGCTGATGTGGTCGGGCGAATACCGCGGCCGTGACCGTGAGGATCTGGATGAATATCAAGTAAAGCTCAACGTGTCGCTGTGCTTCTCCAACCGTGTAACGCTGTTGGAATATTACCACAACTCCAGCTTCTTGGAGCTGGGCGGCTCGCCCGAAAAGGCGGTGCGTTCGGCGTTCGTTTCGCAGATCGATGCCTATCTGCGGCAAAATAACCGTTATCAGAAGAATGAAAGCAAGATCACGTTCCAGGACGTGCAGGATTGCTTGGTGCTGGTATCCTCGTCGTTCTCGACGGCCACGGCAACCTCGTATGTGCACCAAACCAAGAACGCTATCACCAATAAGTTCGTGCAAGAAGCGATGACGGAATTTTTGCGCGAGCATTTGGAAGTGTATTTCATTGAAAACAAGGCCGACGCCGACCGTATTGCCGACCAAGTGCTGATCAATAAGCGCAGTCGTGAAAAGGCAGAGCATACGCGTCTTGATTTGAAGAAAACACTGAAAGCGGGCAACGATCTTTCGTCACGCGTGGCAGGCTTTGTGGATTGCCGCACGCGTGATCCGCAGCAACGCGAGCTGTTTATCGTGGAAGGTAAATCGGCTATGGGTGCGTGTATTCAAGCGCGTGATTCCGAATTTCAAGCCATCATTCCCGTGCGAGGTAAGATTCTGAACTGCTTGAAGGCGGAGCTTGATAAGATCTTCAAGAGTGAAATTATCGTAAACCTGCTTAAGGTGATGGGTTGCGGCGTGGAAGTGAAGTCCAAGTCCAACAAGAATCTGTCCACGTTCGATCTGTCACTGTTGCGTTTTTCGAAGATCATCATCTGTACCGATGCCGACGTGGACGGCTTCCAGATCCGCACGCTGATCTTGGCTATGCTGTATCGCTTAACGCCCACGCTTATTGAAGAAGGGCTCGTGTATATTGCGGAAACGCCGTTGTATGAGATAAACACCAAAACGGATACGTACTTTGCATATAACGACCGTGAAAAGACCGAAATTTTAAACGAGATCGGGGATGCGAAATACACCATTCAGCGCTCCAAAGGTCTTGGTGAAAACGAACCGCAAATGATGTCGCTCACCACGATGAACCCTGCGACACGTCGTTTGGTGAAGGTGAATCCGTGTGACGTAGAAGAAACGGCCCGTATGTTTGACGTGCTGCTTGGCGACGATTTGGAGGGCCGTAAACGGATGATCTCCGAACACGGGGCCGAGTATCTCGATATGCTGGATTTGGAATGAGAGGAGGGACATAACGATGGCAACAAAAAAGAAAAAGACACCGATTGCCGAAAAGGGAAAGCTGCCCGAAAACGCGCATATTGCAGGCGCCGGCGAGGTGGAACAGCAGGAAATAACCTATACGCTGCGTGAAAACTATATGCCGTACGCGATGAGCGTGATTATGTCCCGCGCGATTCCCGAGATCGACGGCTTTAAACCGTCGCACCGCAAGCTGCTTTATACGATGTACAAGATGGGACTTTTGAACGGCGGCTTGGTGAAATCGGCCAACATCGCCGGTCAAACCATGCGTCTGAATCCGCACGGCGATGCGGCTATCTACGATACGATGGTGCGTTTGTCCCGCGGTAACGAATCACTGTTGCATCCGTACGTGGAATCGAAGGGTAACTTCGGTAAGGCGTATTCTTCGGATATCGAATGCGCCGCTTCGCGTTATACCGAAGCCAAGCTGGCTCCCATTGCGGCCGAGCTGTTCCGCGATATCGACAAGGAAACCGTGGATTTTGTGGATAACTACGATGCAACGATGAAGGAGCCGACGTTGCTGCCGGTTACGTTCCCTGCCGTGCTGGTGAACAACAATTTGGGTATCGCCGTTGGTATGGCGAGCAACATTTGCTCCTTTAATTTGGCAGAGGTGTGCGAAACGGCTATCGGGTTGATCAAAGACCCCGAGCACGATCTGCTTTCCACGCTGCAAGCGCCCGATTTCCCGAGCGGTGGGCAGCTGATTTACCGTCGTGAGGATTTGGAAAAAATCTATCAAACGGGGCGTGGCAGCGTGCGCGTGCGCGCCGTATACAATTACGATAAGGCTAACAACTGCATTGATATCACGCAAATTCCGTATTCTACTACGGTGGAAGCCATTGTGGCCAAGGTTACCGAATTGGTGAAAGCGGGCAAGCTGCGCGATATCAACGATATCCGTAACGAAACCGATTTGAACGGCTTGAAGATCACGATCGATTTAAAACGCGGCAGCGATCCCGATAAGGTGATGAGCAAGCTGTACGCGACCACGCCGTTGGAGGATTCGTTTGGCTGCAACTTCAACGTGCTGATCGGCGGTGTGCCGCAGGTGCTGGGCGTGCGAGCGCTTTTGGATGAGTGGATCTGGTTCCGTATCGAGTGTGTGCGCCGCCGTGTGGGTTACGATTTGGAAAAAGCCAAGGAAAAGCTGCATTTGCTGAAGGGCTTGCAGAAGATCCTTTTGGATA
>JAZQTE010000035.1:0-1215 GCA_045630505.1 Acutalibacteraceae bacterium
GCCCGAAGCCACCAGTAACAGTGTGTGCATTTCCGTATGATTGCCACAATGGTTGGGAATGTCGCCGTTAAAGAGAAGTACGTCGGGCTTTTCCTTCGCGGCGCTCGCAGAAGCAATAGCAAAATCCGCCAATCCGTGTACGTCAGCAATATGATACATACGAATGTTATTCGTTTTCGTCAGCGGATAAAAGTGGTATTCATACACCTGCTTTTCCCCGATGATCGGCCAATACGGCTTGCGTTCGATCGCTTCACATACCGTCAGCGTATACGCGCCTGCGGCATCCAAGGCTGCTTGCGGCACCGTGATGCGCTGCGTCTTGGTGTCCGACCGTTTCACGCCGCACGCATCGTCAAAATATTCCACGCCGTCCACCGTGATCGAAAGAATAACGGGCTTTTCTGTTAACATCAGAATTTGGTAGTCATTCTCCACGGCAAACACCGCGGGATGCCCCGATAAACCGTAAGGAATCATACGTATCACCTCGGCTTTATTATAAAAGAAGCGGCTGACAAAGTCAACCGCCAAGTATGCCGTATTTTTTCAAATCAATATGCCCGTCAGGCTCAAACGTGACACCTTCTGCTTCCAGCATCGCACGCTGCACGGCAGGCCCGCCAAAGGCAAAGCTGTCGGCTACACGACCGTGTCGGTTTACCACACGATGGCAGGGGATAATGCCCGGCTCGGGATTGACGTGAAGCGCATAGCCCACCACTCTGGCCCACCGCGGATTCCCTGCCAGTAGCGCCACCGTTCCGTAAGTGGCTACACGGCCTTTGGGAATGGAACGCACCACGTCGTAAATTTTCGAAAACACTTGTCCGTTCATCGCGTCGCCTCCCAAGGTAGTATGCCCGTTAAATAAGTGATACGTTGTGTTTTACACGATTATTTCGTTCTTCCACGTATAGCGAGCGCCAAAAATGCCGATAGAATAAAAGAAAGAATTATATAAGGCAAGTATGGCAACTTGCGAACTTTGTTTTGCAAAATAAGCGATAAGTGATGCGATGCGTTCCACGCACGGAGTGCGCATCACTCAAAAAAGTAGTATAAACCGAGGTGAAAACGACCAAAAGTAGTATAACAAAGCTCCATGTAAAATTCATTACAACTTCTTAATTAAGATGTTTCCTTTGTCGTCACGAACAAATATAGCATCGAAATTATGTTGGCTATTCCAACCCCTCACCTTAAATGCATCTA
>JAZQTE010000036.1:0-4118 GCA_045630505.1 Acutalibacteraceae bacterium
CGTTCCGAGAAACGTTTTATCTCACGAGCAGCATTAAGGTGGACGAGCGTGTGCGTGTGGTTCAGTTATCCGATCTTCACGCGGCGAGCTACGGCGAAAACAACGCATTGCTGATCGAACGCGTGCGTGCCCTGAAGCCGGATATTATTCTGTGCACGGGGGATATTGTGGATTCGGTGAAGACGGATACCGATTTCGCCGTGAAGCTGGGCGGCGAGCTGGCCAAGATCGCCACGACGTGCTACGTATACGGCAACAACGAGGTGGAAGGCATTTACGACGTGCCGCTGAACGAAGCGGCGTTGGATAAAAAATTCGGCTTCACCAAGGAAACACGCGACGAAACGGCGCTGCAAAAGCTGCCCGATGCGTTTGAGCAGCAGCTGGAAAGCGTGGGCGTGAAGGTGCTGAAGAACGAGAAGACGACCGTTGAACTGGCGTCCGTTTCGGTGGACGTGTTTGGTGTGCTTACCTCGAACCCGTCTTCCTTCTGGTCTTACGCCGACAAGAGCTACGCCGATTATCTTTATACGGATACGGACCACCTGAAAATCATGGCGGTGCACGAGCCGTTTATCTTTGAGGAGTTCCAACCCGAATACTGGAGCGATCTGATGGTGTGCGGACACACCCACGGCGGTATCGTGCGCGTGCCCGTGCTGGGGCCGCTTTACACGCACGAGGGAGGCTTGCTCCCCGAACGCGGCGGTGATTTCGTGTACGGCCGCTACGATGCGGCAGGCAGCCCGTTGATCGTGAGCTCGGGCTTGGATAATTCCGATGTATACCGTTTAAACAACCAACCCGAATTGGTCGTTATTGATATCAACAAATTTTAATTGCGGGAGAGGCTACTATGATAACTGAAATACTCCAAAAAGCAATCTTCATCATTATTGGCTTGGTGTTGGTTGCGGCAGCTGTTAAGCTGCTGCTGCGTTTAAAAAACGTGAACGCCTCCGAACGCAAGCAGATCTTTAAAACGGCCGGCTATTTGAACGCTTGGTTGCTGCTGCTTTGCTTCGTGCTGACTCTTGGATTTGGGTTTGTGAACCATTTTGAAATGAAAAAATCCGTTCACGCCGTGGTGTCGCTCAACTATTCCGAAGCGTCGCAGGCGCTCAATTCCAACGGCACACGGTACAATATGGCGGAAATCATCAGCGACGAGGTGGTGGCACGCGCCATCGAAAAGGGTGCTCTGCAAAACGTTACCGTGAAACAGCTGAAAAGCTGTCTTACGGTGTACCCCTGCGTACAGGGCGGCGTGGCAGACGAATCGCAATACCATATCTCCACCGAGTTTGCGGTGGAATATCACGCCTCGAAGCACACCGCGCATTTGGATTCCGAAAACGTCATTAAGCTTATCACGGCGGCGTATAAGGAATATTACATTGAAAAATACACCGATAACTTCCGTCTTGAGCCCGAAAAGCCCGACTTTTCGAAGATGGAATATATGGATATCGTGACGTATCTCGACAAAGAGGCGCAGGCGGTGCTTACCTATTTGTACGGTATGGCGGCGAAAAACCCCAGCTTTACCACCGGTAACAACGCCACGTTCAACTCCATTGCAGGTAAGGTGTATCAGTTTAAGGAAACCCAGATCAACCAAAATCTGCGCTCGCTGATCCTGCAAAACGGCGTGGTGCGCGACAGAGAAAAATACGTGGATCGGTTGTCCTACCAAAACAAAAACACGGATTTCGACCGTCAAAAGAACAAGCTGTCCTATGAGCTGTGCAACGAGGCTATTGATATGTACAGCGAGGAAATGACGCGTATCGTGCTGGTGCCCACGTGGGATGAAAGCGGCAAGTATTACATGGGGCGCACCAAGGTGGGTATTGACGAGCTTTCGGTGATGGCCACCACGTTTAGCGAATACGTGGCCTCCAACGAAAAGGATATTATGAACAACAATCTGATCATTGATAAAATTCAGATCAACAACCGCACCATCTTCCTTCCCGATGCGGTGGATGCGCTGGTGGAATCCACCTATGCGAGCATTAAGACGTTTGAAAAGGAAGCCATTAACGCCGGCCGCGAGTATTCACGGCATAAGATGAACCAGTGCGTTGCCGTGACGATCTACGGCATTTCGCTGTTAAGCGAGCTGAAGGTGCTGATCCTCTTTGCGGGATTCACCTACGTGGCGCTGATGCTGCGACGCATTGCCAAGAATTTCCCCAAAAAGGCGTAAGCGTAACGGAGGACGATTATGAAAAGTTTTCAGATTCTCAGATACATAAAAAAGCTGTTGCCGCTGATCTTGGTGTTCTGCCTGCTGGCAACGTACGCGGTGTATTATAAGCTGTCGTCTTCGAATACCTATGTTGCTTCGGAGGTTATTCATTACAACGACGAGCAGGCGGAAAAGGGCTTGGCGCCCACGGGCGAAAAGCTGGACGTGAACGAAATTAAATCCTCGGCCATTCTCTCGAAGGTGGTAAACCGTATGGGGTTGACGGGGATCTATTCCGTGGATAACTTGATCTCGCGCATCACCATTACGCCGCTGCCCGACCAAGACAAGCTGGCGCAAAAGGAAGCGATGCTGGACGAGGGCAAGGAATATATCTACGAGCCCAGCACGTATATCGTTTCGTTTGCCGCTACCAGCGGCGAGGGGGCGGCCTTTGCCCGCACGATCTTGGACGAAACGCTGGACGTGTACTACGAAACCTTCAGCCAAAAATACGTGAACGTGGCTCCTGCCAACAACACCATTGAAAACCTCAACAAGAACGATTACGATTACATTGAAATGATGGAGCTTATTGACTCCAGTATCGAGGGCACGCTGACGACGCTGTATCAGCGCATCGACCAAAACAATTTCTTCCGTTCCAGTGAAACGGGTGTATCGTTTTCCGAGCTGGCAAACAACTTTGATTATTTGCGACAGGTGAAGGTGTCTTCCCTGTTTGCGGATATCCACAAGTATCAGGTGACGAAAAACAAGGCTATCTTGGTTTCGGACTATACCACGCGTATCGACAACAACAACATCGCCAATGCCAAGGAAGAAAGCATCGTGGCCGACGTGGTGACGGTGATCAACGCCTACGTGGAGAAGATGCGTGAGTCCGGCAACACCAATATTACCTACGAATATATTTTGGACAGCCTGCACGAAAAGAATCTGCAGGATTTCTTCGGTGACCAAACGGTGACCTACGACGAGCTGATCTACAGTTGGCGCAACCACGAGGAAAGCCGCAAGCACGCGATCGTGGATTCGGCATATTGCACCTACATTATCGACACGTTCACCGGCTGTACCGGCCACTGCGGCGGCCGCTGCAGCGGCTCGGCGCTGACGTGCAGCGAGCTGTGCAACGCCGACTATGCGGCCATTAAGGCGAACATTGAAAACGAGATCAACGGCTTGCTGGACGAGCTGGCCGTGCTTTACGACACGACAACAAGAACCAACAACGAATACAACCGCTTTTTGGGCGCGAGCTATATTTCGGTGCTGTCTTCCGCTTCGGTGCGTGAGAGTGTGAACGTGGTGCTGTACACGGCCATTGCGTTCTTCTTCCTTGTGGTGCTTTGCTGCGGCGGCGCCGTGGTGCTGGGGCGCGCAGGCGATATCGTCAGCTACGTGTTCTACACCGACCATCTCACCACCTTCGGCAACCGTGCGTATTTTGACAAGCTGCTGAAATCGAAGGATAAAAAGCTGCTCGATGACGGCGTGGTATATTGCACGGTGGATATTGCCAATCTCATACAGATCAACACCGAGCATTCGCGCGAGGCGGGCGACGGTATTATTAAGCTGTTTACCGCCTATTTGAAGGAAAGCTTCGGCAAGTCCAAAACGGAGTATATCTATAACGGCAACGGCAGCTTTATCCTGCTCACGGAGGAAGCCGATTTTATCACCGTAGAGGATATTATGCGTCTGTTCCGCCTGCGTCTTGACGAGCGTGACGAGTATACCGACGTGGTGATCGAATACAAGATCGGTATTGCCGAAACCTTTAAGGAAAACAAGACGGCGAGAAAGCTGCTTTCGGAAGCTATTGAAAGCAAGAAGGCGTATACGTCGGGGGCGAATACCGCTTCGGTATAAGCGCACTGCCAAAAAATGAAGAGGA
>JAZQTE010000037.1:0-8993 GCA_045630505.1 Acutalibacteraceae bacterium
CGACGGTGTAGACCAAATAGGATACCGTGTATCCTACCGCCAGCTGCAGGCCAATGCCGCCCCACAGCCATTTTGCGCTCTTCATTTCTGCGTTCATGGCACCGATCGCCGCAAAGCACGGCGGTGTGTACAGATTGAACATTAAGTATGCCAGCGCCGCTACCTTGGTGATCGCCATAATGCCCGCAACCTCCGCGCCGGCTCCTTCCATAAGCGCCAGTTCCTCGGTATCGATGAGATTTTCAAGACCGACAAAGCAAACAGCAAGCGTGCCGACAACATTTTCCTTGGCGATAAAGCCCGTAATGGCGGCGGCCGCCAGCTGCCAAGAAAGAACGCCGACAATCGGCACAAGCAGATACGCAAAAGGCGAAGCGATCGAAGCAAGGATAGAGGCATCGGCACTTTCGGCAACGGTGAAGCTCCACGTGAACGTCTGCATCAGCTGCACCGCCATATTACACAGCAGAATAATGGTGGCCGCCTTTACAACGTATGCCCAGCCACGGCTGCACATTGACTTGAACGCACCCCAAAACGACGGTGTCTTGTATTCGGGAAGCTCGATAATGAAGAAGGACTTTCTCGCTTTGTAGCCCGTGATAAGGTTGATAAGTAATGCGCCCAGAAAAATCAGCGCAATACCTGCAAAATACATCAGGGCGCTCACCCACCACGCGTTTTCAAAAAACGCGCCTGCGAACAGCGAGATAACGGGAATTTTTGCACCGCACGGCATAAACGGCGCCAGCATGGCCGTGGCACGGCGTTCACGCTCGTTGCGAATGGTGCGGCTTGCCATAATGCCGGGAACGGCGCAGCCCACGGTGATCACAAACGGAATGACCGATTTGCCCGACAATCCCACACGCTTGAAAATGGGATCGAGCACGACGGCAGCGCGTGACATATAACCGCAATCCTCCAGCAATGCAATGAGGAAGTACATCACCATCACCAGCGGCAAAAAGCCCACAACGGCGGCCACGCCGCCGATCACGCCGTCAACCAAAATGGCAGAGAGCAACGGGTTGGCGTTTTCAAGCAGACCGCCAACCCAGCCTTGAAACAGCTCGAGCAGCGGTACGAGGCCGGGAATAAACAGCTCGTTCGGCTTACCCTCGTGCAGCGTGACGCCGTCGGCGATCCACGCGCCGATTGTCGTCTGCGAAAGATAAAACACCAAAAACATAACGGCAGCAAAGATTGGCAGCCCCAGCCATTTGTTGGTGAGAACGGCATCGATCTTATCACCGATATTCTTATCCTTCGTGAGGACCTTACGGCTCTCAACCTCTTTTACAATACTGTTGACAAACGCAAAGCGTTTGCGGTCAGCCACTTCAACAACCGCCTTGTCGGTGAGATCAATGTCGCCTTGTACGTAAGGTGCGGTCTGCTCTTTTCCTGCTTGTGCAACAGCGGCGTCAATAAGTGCCTTCAAGCCGTCTGCCGAAATGGAAACGGTTTTAATAACGGGGCAGCCCAGTTTTTTCGACAAGGCTTCGGCATCGATCGTGTTGCCCTTCTTCTTGCCGATATCGCTCTTGTTCAGAGCAACAACAACGGGAATGCCAAGCTCCAAAAGCTGTGTGGTAAAGAAAAGGCTACGGCTTAAATTATCCGCATCCACAATGTTGATGATCACATCGGGATCTTCATTTTTTACGTAAGAGCTTGCGATACTCTCCTCGCTTGTAAAGGGGGACATAGAATACGCACCGGGAAGGTCAACAGCCGTGATCTGCTCACTTTCTGCATACACCTTCTTGATGGGATGCTCTTTCTTGTCCACGGTAACACCGGCCCAGTTACCCACCTTTTCGTTACGACCGGTCAGAGCGTTATACATCGTTGTCTTACCCGAGTTCGGGTTGCCCGTTAAAGCAATCTTCATATTGCCTGCCTCCTGCTTCTCCGTTTTCGGTTAGCCGCCGCTAACCGAAAGTCAAAAAAATAAGCTGCCGCTTATTTTAAACGATAATTGCCTCCGCTAACGGAATGTCGATATTGTAGCGAGCATCCTTGATAGAAACGGTGCAACCGCTTTTGCGGTGAGCAATCACCGTGATGGCTTCCCCACTATAGCACCCGAGCGAAAACAAAAACGCGTTTAATTCTTCGTCTTGCGTGTTTACCTGCCGAATGATATATTCGTGGCCTTCCGCTGCTTCTCTAATCGTCATACCGTCACCGCCAGTTTGGTTAGCGCCTGCTAACTCATAGTGTTAAAATTTAGTTAGCGGTCGCTAACTACTGTTATATTATACACGGAACTTTCGGATTGTCAAGCCATTTTTTGGAAGATAGGCAATTTTGTGATATCTGCCGAAAGGTTGCAATTGATTTTCCGTCCGCTTTATGATATTCTAAATAACAGAAAGCAGGAGGAGCGTTTGTTATGGCCTTACAATCTTCGGGCGAAATGTATATTGAAACCATTTATACGTTAAGCCAACAAAAAGCGACGGTGCGATCGATCGACGTGGCGGAATCTATGGGATTTTCCAAGCCCAGTGTCAGTCGCGCGGTGTCGCAGCTCAAAAAAGAAAATTATATCACCGTGGACGAAAACGGATATATCACGCTCACCGAAGTCGGTTTGCAGCTGGCGCAAAAGATCTACGAGCGCCACGTAGTGTTAAGCAATGTATTGATGCGGTTGGGTGTAAGCGAAGAAACGGCGTTGCAGGATGCGTGCCGCATTGAACACGTGATCAGCGATGAAACGTTTGAAGCCCTAAAAAAGCACAGCGAAAGCCGATAATTTTAAGCAAAAAAGATGCCCGAATTTTCGGGCATCTTTTTTATTGCACCAAAACGGTGTCGTTTTTCAAGCTATGGCAATACCGATACAACGGAAGCGTGCCATCAGCGTCGGCTTCGAGAAGCCCCATCCGCAAGAGTGTCATTTTGCGGTCGGGATTAACAGCGTTGAAATCGGGTTCCATAATCACGTTCAGCACGGCGGAATCCACCGTGTTTGGAAATACCAGCGCCCCGTTTTCAAAAGTGAAGGGCCGTTCCTCGGAGAGGGTAAACCCTTCCTCCGTTTTACGGTATTGCTTTAGCTTTACGGTGCTGCCGGCCGATAAACGGTAATGCTCTATTGCGTGGGTGCCTATCACGCGAAGAATTTCCTCCTCGTGCGCCAAGCCCACGGGAAGAACGTAAGCCGTGGCACGGGGGCGAGTACAGAGAGCCTCGGTATGCTCCGTGTAATCAATACGATGGTGTTGCTCCACCACCTCGCCATCGGGGACGTGGATCAACGGATTGGACAACGAGCCCGTAACGGCGGAACCGTGTTCCAAAACGAACAACGTCTTTTCAAAATACATACGGTTGGCCGTTGCCATAAGCTCGCGGCTGGTATGTACAAGCTCCATAATTTCGGCGTGGTGTTCCACCGTGTAATCGATCACAGCCGAAGCCAACACATATTGCGAAAGCACACGGCGTTCCATACAGTTCATACCAAAATTGATCTGTCCCGGTGTTTCAACCAGAAAAGACAAGCTGTTTCTTGTGCCGAAATAGCTGCTCCCCGCAGCCCCGCCGGCAGCAGATGCCAGCTTGCCGTAAAAATGGCTACGCAAGCCCAGCTTGTGCGCTCTTTCAATGGCGCTCAAGGCCATTCTCATCACCATCGCCGTCATATCCGCAGGATGATTCAACGAGCCTGCGCCGGTCTGAACCTCCATATCCGTGCAAATGTCCTCACCCGCAACGTTAAATCGGTGACGCTTTTCGTGACCGTCGATACACACCTCCGGTCGGAACAGATTATACACGCCGATAACGAGGCGCACCTCTGCATTGTGAGCAAAAAGATAATCCCGATTCATATCCTCGTCAGTGGTAGGGGATTTTCTGGTAACCTCGTATGCACCGTCCAAGTTGATACGGGGAATGATGTACACGTCCACCGTATCCAACACCTTATCATATTCTCCGCACAGCGACACCATCATTGCCAAAGCACCCTCGGTGGAGGCCGGCTCGGTGGAATGACATTGCGCATTATACTGAACGGTCGGCTTTCCGTTTTGGCGAATCACCTCGGCCGCCTGCTCCAATGTCATCCCCGTTACGTTTTCTCGGGTGAACAGCACCAGCGGCATATCGTAACCGTACTTGGGAGATCGGCCCAAGCTGTATACGTGCATATACACGTTGTTCGTCGCTAACCGTTCAATAAACGCCGCCATTTCCTCGTTAGTGGTTTGCTTGTGACGGCCGTCCCTATTGGGCGTAAACTGTGGAGTGCAAAACAGCTTTGCATACTCCTCTCCCCACGCATTCTTATGAGAAATCAGTTGTTTTTGATAAAACTCTTCGGTGTATTGCATAACGTAGCCCGCTTCGTAACCGTCGCCAACCAGCTTGTCCGGCGTTATATCCAGTTGCGAGTTGCCCGTGTAATTGATAACCTGACAAAGCGAATTGTATCCCTCTTGCGATACGCAGCAATAATACAGCCCCTGCTCTACGGTATCATAACGATAGGTAGTCACACCGTTTTCGACGGTAACCTCCGCTGCGGCAACCGTGTTTTCCGATTTTACGGCATTGGAAAACACCCAGGATTCGGGAACACCGACGTATAAATTGCACACCGCTTCTTTTGGTACCGTAATCGTAATTGCCATAGCTCTTTGCTCCTTTTACAGCTTTTCATACGCCTCGCGCAGGGTGGCGGCGCCTACGATCTCGATACCGTATTCGCCCGTGAGCGAATTCAGCGTGTGTGACGGCACGATGATGCGAGTGAAGCCCAAGCGTTCCGCCTCGGCAATGCGTTGTTCGGCGCAGGAAACCGAGCGAAGCTCGCCCGCAAGCCCCACCTCACCAAACGCTACCACGCCTTCGTCCACCGCCTTGTCCTTCAAGCTGGAAACCAGCGACAACGCCACGGGCAAATCGGCTGCAGGTTCGTCCAAGCGCAAACCGCCAATGACGTTCAAATACGTATCCAAATTGGAAAAGAAGAAGCCGCACC
The DNA here is from genome assembly GCA_045630505.1 of Acutalibacteraceae bacterium. Classification (GTDB taxonomy): domain Bacteria; phylum Bacillota; class Clostridia; order Oscillospirales; family Acutalibacteraceae; genus RGIG3009. The sequence goes on from JAZQTE010000037.1 coordinate 5,003, forward strand.
GTTTTTCCAGCACCGCAAGCAGCAGCGCCAAACGGTTGTTATCAAAGCCCGTAGCCATACGGCGAGGATTGCCGAAGCCCGTGGGCGATACCAAGCCCTGCACCTCGGCCAGCAAGGGGCGAGAGCCTTCCATCGTGCAAGCTACACAGGTACCGCTTACGTTTTTCGGACGCCCCGTGAGCAGCATCAGCGACGGGTTTTCCACCTCGCACAGCCCCTTGTTGCGCATTTCAAACACGCCGATCTCATTGGTGGAGCCATAGCGGTTTTTGGCACAGCGCAGCATACGGTAGTTGCTGTGCGGATCGCCTTCGAAATACAGCACGCAGTCTACGATATGCTCCATTACCTTGGGGCCGGCGATCGCGCCATCCTTGTTTACGTGCCCCACAATAAACACGGGGATGTCCTCTCGTTTGGCCACCCGCGTGATCGCCGCGGTGCATTCGCGCACCTGCGTGACACTGCCGGGGGACGAGGAAATTTCGCCAAGGCTTACCGTTTGAATGGAGTCGATAATGACGATATCGGGTTTTTCGGCGGAGATGGTGTTTAAAATGATCTCCATATCCGTTTCACACAAAAGCAACAAATCGCCGTTATCCACGCCCAAGCGTTCGGCACGCAGCTTGATCTGCCGTGCCGATTCTTCGCCCGACGCATATAAAACGCGATAGTTTTGGCTTAAGAAGCCGCAAATTTGCAAAAGCAGCGTGGATTTACCAATGCCGGGATCGCCGCCGATAAGCATAATACCACCGGGAACGATGCCACCGCCAAGCACACGGTCAAGCTCGTTCATCCCCGTGGGATAACGGGTTTCCGCTTGGGTATCGATACTGTCGATGCGTACCACTTGCGCTGATGAAGCACTGCTGCCGCCCTTCACGAAAGACACGACCTCTTCGTGCAGCGTATTCCATTCCCCACAGTTCGGGCAGCGCCCCGACCATTTCGGAAACTGACCGCCGCATTCCGTGCAAGCGTATACGGTTTTTTGCTTTCCTGCCATAGTTCTTCACCCTAAATAGACCATCACACCTGCGGCCACAGCAAACGCCAGTTGCCGCTGATAGTCTGTATTTTTTAGCTTTTCCAGCTCGTTTTTATTGGATAAAAAGCCGCATTCCACCAGCACGGCAGGGCGTGTGGCACGGTGCAGCAAGTACACGTCGGCCGTGCCTTTTTTAAGCTCGCGCGTGTTATTTGGCTGCAGCATCGATACCACGTGAGTGCGAACGCTCTCGGCCAGCAGAGGGCTTTCGGGCGTGTTGCCCGAATAAAACACCTGCGCACCGCTGTATTTTTCTTGCGAAAAATGGTTTTGGTGGATACTCACCGTTAAATCGGCCGCATTGACAAGCGCCAACCGCTGTTTCATATCGCTTATTTTACGTTCGCGCAGCGTTTCTCCTTCGGTATGTATCATACGGTCATCGGTGCGGGTGGTTTCCACACGGTATCCCATAACGGTGAGCAAATCGGCCAGCGGCAACGCCACCGCCAAATTTACGGTTTTTTCCAACGTGCCGTCGTACGCCGAAGCGCCGCCGTCAGCGCCGCCGTGGCCCGCATCGATCACAATGCAGGGTGACGGCACGGCCGATACCGCCGTGCGACGGTCAAGCGCGCCAAACGCCACCGTAAGTATCAATACACCGCACAGCAAAATAATCACCGTATCCGTTACAGCGGATCGCAAAGATTCCTTCATACCGCACACCCCCCTGCATATCTATGCAGTGGGGGTGAACTTTATCTCCGTAAATCTTTGTTTTTATACATCAGCTTCTTCATCAGCGGAATTTGCTTATAGCCCACAAAGTAGCCAACCCAAGCAAGCGCCACCGTGATAAGCGTGGGAAGCACGGACAAAATAACACCCACCCACGATACGTCGGCAAGCGGCCTATCCAGCGTGAAGCCTAACGTCCACACGATAATGGGATACAGCGCGCCGTTGAACACACGGTACAGCAGGCTGTAGCTTGCAAACAAACCGAAGGCACGGTCGGCGAGTAGCAGTGCATACGCCGTAAGCGACGGGATCACCGCCACCAGCGCCATTTTAAGGCCGAAGTGTGCATCGCCCACGCGGTTTTTAAACATATCCTGCGCGCCGTCTTTATCACCCAGCTGCCACGCATACGACAACACGATGGTACCGAACAAAAAGCCCTGAATGATGAGTGCCACCATATTCATTGCCAGATTGCTGACAAACGTTAAGGTGCTGCCGTCCGGCATTACGGCGGTGGTGATGATGGATACCGATACCCACATAAAAATACCGAGCACGGTGGATAAGACCGAGCGGCCGTATAATCCCAGTGCGCGCTCCCAGATACTTCTTTTTTTCATTATCATAGACTCCTCTGTGAAACGGTTTTCTTTATCATATCACAAAAGTTGCAAGGGTGCAACGGGTTTTCCCCGACTTTACAAAGTGTTTACAATAAAAGAAAACCGACGCACCGTTTGGTGCGTCGGTTGTGAGGACGAGATTAGCCCAGTTCAGCGAAATACTTAATGGTGCGAACCATCTGGCTGGTGTAGGAGTTCTCGTTGTCGTACCACGAAACGACCTGAACCTGATAGGTTTCTTCGTCGATCTTGGTAACCATCGTCTGGGTGGCATCGAACAGCGAGCCGTAGGTGATGCCCACCACGTCGGACGATACGATCATATCTTCGTTGTAGCCGTAGGAAGCGGAAGCAGCAGCCTTCATCGCGGCGTTGATGCCTTCCTTGGTTACGTCCTTGCCCTTAACAACGGCCACCAGAATGGTGGTGGAACCGGTGGTTACCGGTACGCGCTGAGCAGAACCGATCAGCTTGCCGTTGAGCTCGGGGATAACCAGACCGATAGCCTTCGCAGCACCGGTGGAGTTGGGAACGATGTTCGCAGCGCCTGCGCGAGCACGGCGCAGGTCGCCCTTGCGGTGCGGGCCGTCCAGAATCATCTGGTCGCCGGTGTAGGCGTGAACGGTGGTCATGATACCGCTCTGGATGGGAGCGTAATCGTTCAGAGCCTTCGCCATGGGAGCGAGGCAGTTGGTGGTGCAGGAAGCGGCGGAGATGATCTTATCTTCCGCGGTCAGGGTGTCTTCGTTAACGCTGTACACGATGGTGGGCAGATCGTTACCGGCAGGAGCCGAGATAACAACCTTCTTGGCGCCGGCATCGATGTGAGCCTGCGACTTCGCCTTGGAAGCGAAGAAGCCGGTGCATTCCAGCACAACGTCTACACCGATCTTTGCCCAGGGCAGGTTGGCGGGATCTTTTTCGGCCAGGATCTCGATCTTCTTACCGTCGACGGTGATCGAGGTTTCGTCCGATTCGACGGTGTGTCCGTCGTAACGGCCCTGCGCCGTATCATACTTCAAAAGATGGGCCAGCATCTCGGGGCTGGTCAGGTCGTTGATCGCAACGATCTCATACCCTTCTGCGCCGAACATCTGACGGAATGCCAGACGGCCGATGCGGCCGAAGCCGTTAATTGCTACTTTGACTGCCATAACTAATTCCTCCAATAAATTATAGTCTTTTGTTATTCTATCACCGTTTGCACGGTTTTTCAATACTTTGTTAAATTTTTAACGAAGATTTCTTAACTTTTTTCGTTTTTTTGCCCCAAAACCTCGTTTAAAACCTCTTCAAAGCTCGGACCCTCGCGCTCTGCGATACATTCTTCCTCGTTTTCTTCTTCGTCATCCTTGATGACGAACTCCTCCTCACGGAGCACGAAACGGGTATCCTCTTCCTCGTCATCATCTGCACGGGTTGTTTTTTCGGGGGTATGCTGCCCGAAGATCAGCACGAAGGCGAACACCGCCGCAAGGCAAGCAACAACGAAATCGGGTGCCGTTATCAGCACGGTGGCAGCGTTCAGCTCCGCGTTTTGGGTGAGCACCGCCAGTATACGCGTGGCGCACACCGACAATCCCAGCATCGCCGTGCACAGCGAAAGCGAAACGGCAAAGCGGGGCGT
>JAZQTE010000038.1:0-4066 GCA_045630505.1 Acutalibacteraceae bacterium
GGGGTGGGGCTGCCGCGCAGGTCGATGGGGTTAAAGAGGAGCAAACGTACGTCGGTGATGCGCGTTTGCTTGCCCGTTTGGCTTTCGATTTCCCGCCCAAGCTGGCGCACCGCTTGCGATTTACCGACACCGGGCGGCCCCCACAGCATTACCGAGGGAAAGTTTTTGATGGGCAGCCCCGCGTTGATGATGCGGCAATAGGCGGGGGCTAATTCCTCTACCAAGCGATTCACGTTCATTTGCGGGATGTTGAGGTTTTTTACCTCGTTGGTTTTGCTCACTGCTTATCCACTCCTAATTTTTTATCGAGCCGTTCGATTTTGGCTTTCAGTTCTTCGATTTCTTCTGCGTAGCTGACACGGCTTGCCAGCTCCGCCACGATGCGCTCGTCACGCTCGCGCAGGTCGGCAAGGCCGTTGTTGAGCTTGCCGACGTGGGCGTCAAGGCTGTCCAAGAAATTATCGATACGCACGAGGCCGCCCACCTCGGTATCGCCAAGCTCCACGTAGTACCGCCCCGCACGTTGCAGCCATACGAAGGGCTTTTCCTTTTTCATATTGGCGGGGAGAATGACGGCGAAGCCGCGGTAATCCATCAGCTTGCTTTCTTCGCTTTTAAGCTCGTTTTCTTGCACGGCGGCGAACAGCTTCTCGCGGATGGTGCGGCGCCGCCCGGCTTCGGCTTGCTTTTCGGCGGTGGTGACGGGAACAGGCAACGATTTCGTGAAGGCCTCGCTGAACGTCTTATCACGCGTGGCTTTTTCTAACAAAGTTTCTTGGTGGGCGATTTTGGCAGGCAGCTCGCGCAGCTCTTTTTGAAGGCGCAAGCGCATATCTACCAAGCGGCGCTGCAGCACCAAGAGGCGCGACAGCTCGTTGGCGGTTTCTACGCGCTTTTTCACCAGCGGGTTGCCAACCGCCAGCGCTTTGATTTCGGCATAGTTGAGCACGGTGTCCTCGATGTCGGTGCCGTCGCGCTCGGTATAGGAGCCGGAAAGCAGCCCCACGATGAAGCGCTGCTTGGTTTCAAGCAGCTGCCACGAATAGGCATCGAAGCTGCCTTCGGTGATGTAGCGATAGATTTTTACGCGTTTATTTTGGTTGCCTTGCCGCAAAATGCGGCCTTCGCGCTGCGTCATATCGGCAGGGCGCCACGGTACGTCCAAATGGTGAATGGCAATCAGCTTATCCTGCACGTTGACACCAAGCCCCAGCTTGAAGGTGGAGCCGATGAGGATGCGCACGTCACCCTTGCGCATACTTGCGAAAAGCCGGTTGCGTTTTTTCTCGGTGGTGGCATCGTGCACGTAGGCGATATCGCTGCTTGCGACGCCCATTTCCAGCAGCAAGCGGCGCATTTCATCGTAGACGTTGAAGCCCTCCTTGGGGGTGGAGGTGTCGCAAAACACGAGCTGCGTGCCACCCGTGGTTTGATAAATGTGGCACACGTTTTCGGCGCAGCGAGCCACCTTGGATTGGTAGGTAAAGCCGCTGTTCTTATCGACCAAGCGCAGGTCTAACGCGGCTTTGCGGCCATCGGTGGTGATTTTGAGCATATTATCGTCGGTCCGCCGCACGCGCCCGTTACGCACCATATCGGCGCGATGCGAGATCTCTTTGAGATACTCGGCGAAATCGTCGGTTTTGGCGATGAGGGCATCGGTGTAGCCATCGAATTCGGGGATGCCGTTTTCCAGATCCACTTGGTGAAAATCGGCCACTTGCGAGAGAAGCGTGGTGAGCTCGGGCAGATTGTGGAATTTGGAAAATCGGGTGGCCAAGCGGTAGCCGGAGGTGTCCACGTCTACCTCAAATTCGGTGACGCGCTCGGCGAACATACCGATCCAGCTGTCGAAGGTTTGCAAGTCCAGCAGCCCAAGCTCGCCGTTTTGCAAATACTGCTGCATAATGAAGGCGTCGGTGATGGAATTGGTGATGGGCGTGCCCGTGGCCAGCGTGACACCACCGCCGCTTTTTTGAACCATACGCACCTTATTGAGCATATCGGTGCATTTTTTAGAGCCGCTGCCGCCGATGCCCAGCACGCGGTCGGTTTGGGTTTCGATCGGCACGTTTTTGTAGTTGTGTGCCTCGTCGACGAACAAGCGCGTGATGCCGAGCTCGTCGAAATAGACACCGCCCGTGAACTTGTCCAGCGTGACGGCAAGCTCGGCCAGCTTCTTTTTGATTTTCTCTTGTCTTCGTTTCACCGTCTTGGTGTTTTTGGACTTGCTGCCGCCCGCTTCGTCCAGCTTTTGCAAGGTTTCTCCGAGCTCTTGCATCAAGAAATCCTGCGACAAGGGGATTTGCTCGTAGCAGCTGTAGGCCATAATGATGCCGTCGCAATCTTCGTCACGCAGTTTTTCCAGCAGCTTTTTGCGCTTGGACGGGGTGAAGCTTTTGGGCTCGACGGTGACGATGTTTGCCGTGGGGTACATCGTGAGAAAAATCTCTTTCCACTGCCCCACCAAATTGTTAGGGACAACGTAGAGATTTTTCGGTGACAGCCCCATACGGCGAAGCTCCATCCCCGCCGCAATCATTACGTAGGTTTTGCCGCTGCCAACGTCGTGTGCGAGCAGCGTGTTGGGCGAAAAGAGAATGCGTGCCACGGCATTTTTCTGGTAGGGATAGAGCTGAACGTCGGACGACATGGTGGGAAACGTTAAAAACGAGCCGTTGAATACGCGGCGGCGCACGCTGCCGTATTTGCTGTCGAAAATCGTTTCCAAGCGCTCTTTGCGTTTTTCGTCTTTCCACACCCAGCTTTGGAATTCGGCAATCATCTTTTGCTGCTTTTCGATGGCGAGCGTGGTTTCCTCTTTGTTGATAATGCGCTTTTTACCCGAAGCATTGGTGAGGCTGACGATTTCGTCGGTGACGAATACGCTTTTCATATTCAAGGTGCGCTCCAGAATATAGAGGGCTTCCAAACGGTCGGTGCCGTAGGTTTTGGTGTCCACAACGCCGTGAAAGTAACGCGTTTTTTGGGGAATCTCCCACGTGCCCGTGAACTCGTCGTGCTTGACGGCATAAATATCTGCACCGTCCTTGTCAAAATATTGACAACGGCGCTTGAAGAGGTGCTCGATAAAGTCGTCGATGATATCGGTGGGGACCCACGGCGAGCCGAGCGTGACGTAGATATCCTTGGAAGCTACGGTGGGCGGCAGCACCGCTTCGATGGCTTTTACGTTTTCGGCAAAGTAGCCGCGGTATTTTTTGTCGGCCTCTTTCGCGATTTGCCATTTACGCATTAAGTTGCCGGCAAGATATTCATCGGCGGTTTCCCAGCCCTTGTAGAAGCATTCCTCCCACGTTTCGGGATTTTGATAGATAGCACCGCGCAGTGCGCCGATGATCTCTTTGTACGAAAACCCCGTGATGGTGGCCATATATTCGATATCCACACGGCCGAGCGTGTTGAGGGACAGCACCAGCGCATCGGAGGCGGTGTCTGCGTGAATCCCTTGCGCGCGCACGTCGCCCGCAAACACGTTTTCCCAGTCGAGCGGCAAATCCATCGAGGTGACCTCGCGGATATGCTCCTCCTCTTCGAGCTTTTGCTTTTCTTTTCTTTCCTCGGTGCGACGTTTTTCTTCCTTTTTTCTCACCTCGTCGCGTGCCGCCATCATCTTGTGGATAAGCTTGGTGAGCTCGGACGAGGATACGAGAGCGTCTTTTTCCTTGAGCTCTTTCAAAAAGTCGTTGAACAAATCCGCTTGAGTCCATTCGTGCTGTGCCATTGTGAATTCCTCCATTGCAAAATGCGTATAGTGTGGGTGGGCCGTGATAGCATTTTAGCAATTGTTATGGGGCGAAAATGGGACAAGAGTTTTTTTGTGATGAGATTGTGCGATACAACGATATACGTGCAATTTACGATGGCTCGTCGGGCTCCCCCAGTCACCGCATTGCGGTGACAGCCCCCTCCCGGAGGGGGCCTTGTGCGTTTCAATGAGATTGTGCGGGCCTTGCGGGAGGGGGGTGGAACCCCTCCCCTACGGGGTTGGTTTTGGTTTGTGTGAAATTTGGCGGGGCGTCTTGGGAGCCGCCCCCTACGCACA
>JAZQTE010000039.1:0-1881 GCA_045630505.1 Acutalibacteraceae bacterium
CAAGCCGCACATCATCACGACGCACGGAGGACGGTTCACACGGGCCAGCGTACTGGCTTCGCCGCCCATCAGCTTGGTAAGCTCTTCGTTAACGAGCTTGATTACCATCTGTGCCGGCGTAAGGCTTTCCATCACCTTTTCGCCCACGGCACGCTCTGCAACGGCTGCCGTGAAATCCTTGGCAACCTTGTAGTTAACGTCGGCCTCCAGCAACGCAAGGCGCACCTCGCGCATAGCGTCCTTTACGTCGGCTTCGGTTAATTTACCCTTATTTTTCAGCCGCTTAAATGCGGCCGACAGTTTTTCGGAAAGACCTTCGAATGCCACAGCGTTACCTCTCTCTCAGCCTTGCAGCCAAATCAACAATGCGATTCGCCTGCTCGTCGATGTATTGGGAACGTCCTTCGTTTGCTGCGAGAATTTGCCCCGCCGCTTCACAAATGGCATCGAAGCCGTCGCGCACCTCGCGAAACTTCCCAGCCAGCTGCAAGCGTTCTTCCATTTCCAGCATTTGCGCCTCGGCACGCTTGAGCGAATCACGCACGCCTTGACGGGTGATATGCTGGTTTTCTGCGATCTCGGCCAGCGACAGATCCTCCTCGTAATACAGAGCGACCACTTGCCGTTGCTTTTCCGAAAGCATATCTCCGTAAAAATCAAACAGCCAAGCGAACTCCATATCCTTCGGCATCTGTCACCCTCCCTTCGCACTACTGTAAAGGTTTTTACTTTACAGGATTATAGCACACGTTTTTCCCCTTGTCAAGCCTTATTTATAAATAAAAAACGCCGATAACAATCAGCGGTTTTATGGGTTTATTTAACGGGATAACCTGCGGCAGCTACCGCCGTGCGGGCTAAAATATCGGTGGCATCCACAGTGTCGGCTGTGCAGATACCGTACCGGACAAAGGCCACGGGAAGCTCGGTGCAGCCAAGCACGATGCGTTCGGCGCCTTGTGCTTTCAAAGCGACGATCGCCTTTTCCACCGCCGCCGTATCAAACACGGGAGCGTTGGCTTTGATACCGTCGTAAATAAGGCTCATCACCGCCTGCTGGCTTTCGCCCTCGGGGCATACCGAGGCAATGCCGCACGCCGTGAGCTCACGTTGATACACGCCCGATTGCAGCGTGCCGTCGGTTGCTAAAATCCCCACGCAGCGCACGCCCTCTTTTTGCAACGCTTCGGCAGCCGTGCGAATCATATTTACCACCGGCACGGGAGAGCCTTTGCAAATTTCTTCATAATAATAATGCGAGGTATTGCACGGCAGCAGCAGAAAATCCGCGCCCATCGCCGCCAGCTTTTCGGCCGATTCCACGATGTACGGCACCGGCGATTCGCCGCCTGCCAAAATGGCTCGCGTGCGATCGGGAATGCCGGTGTGGCAATCAATATACACGCGAATATGCTCGGCATCGCAGGAAGCATCGGTATGCCGAATCAGCTTTCCAAACAGATCCAGCGTGGCTTCCGGCCCCATACCGCCAATAATACCAATGCATTTTTTGCTCATTCGGCACACCTCCCTTCGCTATAACAAAATATAGTTTACCACAAAATTCCGCCAACGGCAAGCGGAAAATTTTTTCTTAAAAACCTTTCTTTTTTCCCTTGCAAAGCTCACCGTTTTCACTTATACTAAATATACAGCGGCGTCGGGAACCGTCGCCGCTTCTTTGCATATACTGACAGTAGTTACTGCCTATTGATATTTCAAGGAGGATGCCCCGTGAAACGATTGCTCTGCTGCGTGCTGGCCGCGTTGCTGTTGCTTGGCTGTTTGCTTGTATTGCCCGCTTGTAAGCCGGGCACGCCGTTAATTCCGTTTAAACCGAAGACCACCGCAACGACCACGACGACTACTACCACGACGACT
>JAZQTE010000040.1:0-6962 GCA_045630505.1 Acutalibacteraceae bacterium
CGGAGTCCTGCACGGCAGGGCTGCTTTCCGGTAAGCTTACCGAAGTGCCGGGGGTTTCGCAGGTGTTTGAATGCGGTATCTCGGCGTATTCACCCGAGATCAAACGTCAATTGTTGGGTGTGCCCGAAGCGGTGCTGGAGCAGCAGGGAGCGGTTTCTCCCGAAACGGCTGCGGCTATGGCGGTGGGCGCCCGCCGCGTGGGTGGCGCCGATATCGGTGTGGGTATCACGGGCGTGGCCGGCCCCGATCCGAGCGAGGGCAAGGAAGTGGGCACGGTGTACGTGGCGTTGGCCGATGACCGCCGCGTATGGGTGAAGAAGATCTTTGCCGGACACGGCAAGAACGACCGCGAGCAGATCCGCAATGCGGCTACGCTGTATGCGCTGGATATGGCGCGGCGGTATTTGGAAGCGTTGCCCGGCGTGATGGCAGGCGGACAAATGCTGGAAAAGGTGCAGATGCCTGCGGATGATATTAAGCATAAAACGCCGGGCGCCGGTATGAAGGGGCGTCGGTGGATATGGCTGGCGCTGTCACTCGTGATAGCTTTGGCTTTGCTGCTGATCGGCTACAAGGCGTTTTTTGAGCCTTGGAAGAACGAAAAGGATTTTGAAGCGCTGTGGGCCATCTATATGCAGGAGCAAGAGGTGAAGCCGACCGACGAGGTGGAGTATCCCGAGGGGATACTGTCGCAGTTTATGTCGCTGTACGGTGTGAACCAAGACGTGCGCGGCTGGTTGACGGTGCCGTACACGGATATGAAATACCCCGTGACGGTAGACCCGAGCGAGGGGTATTATAACGGGCGCGATTTCTATGAAAAAACGTCCACGTACGGTGTGCCGCACTTGGCGTTTGGCACGGAGCTTTCGCCCGTGAAGGGGAACCGATCGCTGGTTATCTACGGAAACAATCCGCAAAACGGGCAAATGTTCTCCGAACTTTCGAATTTCACGAAGCTGACGTATTTAAAGCAGCATACGATGGTGGATTTCAGCACGCTGTACCAAGAGAGCCGCTACAAAATTTTTGCAGTGGTGATGGTGCAGGACGGCGATACCTCGGCCGATGCGTTTGATTATGCGCAAAGCGAGTTTGAAACCGAAGAGGATTTCTTGGATTTCGTGGCACAGCTGCGGAAGCGTTCGCTGTTCGATACGCCCGTGGAGGTGCAGGAGGGTGACAGCCTGCTGATGCTGACGACACCGATCGAATACAGCTTCAGCAACGCCCGTATCGTAGTGGCGGCTCGCCGTGTGCGCACGGGTGAGGAGGCTGACAACGATTTGAGCAAGGCCCGTGTGAATCGCACGGTGCTGATGCCTTCGGTGTGGCAGGATATGCAGGGTGCGGAAAACAGCACCACCGAGCTGCCCACCACACAAACCGAAACGACCACGACGATAACGACGGAAACGACCACCACGCAGGCCCCCACGACGGGAACCACGCAGGTGACGACCAAAAAGCCCACGACCACGACGACGCTGACTACGACGACGGTGGTAACGACCACGGCGCCGACGACTACGCAAAAGGTCGAGGGCGACGAGTTGGTGGGTGAAACCACCACGAAGCCCAGCGTGTCCACGGTGACGCGCCCGTCGGTGACGAGGCCGCCCAATCAGGAAGAAGAACGTGTGGATGCCATTGAGGGCACGGTGCAGGGCACGAAATCGGAATATGAGTTTATGAGCTATTTTACGCTCAAAAACGGTAACACGCTTATACAGCCGAAAAACAAAGAGGAGCTGCAAATGGCGCTTGCGCGGCTGGTGAAATCCGAGCTGGGCAGCGCCAGTACGATGGTAAACTCGACCGAAGCGCAAAAGGCGCAGGCGGTGGTTTCGTATACTTACGTGTTGTGGTACAACGCGAATTACCAAGAGCCGTACGGCTGTTCGCTTAAGACGATCGATCTTTCCAACAAGTGGGATAAAAAGATTTATGACGCCGTGGGTGACGTGGTGGGCGTGAAGCTGATGGATACCACGAAGACGACCATTGACGATATGGTGCTGCAAACGACGTATTCGGCGGCCACGGGCGGCTTTAGCGCTTCGAGTAACCGCGTGTGGAGCGGTTCGCTGCCGTATGCCAAGAGCGTGGTGAGTAAATACGACGATGCGGCAACCTACAGCAAATACGGCGGTGGCGGCAAGTTTATTAACACCGTAACCTTTACGCGCGAAGAGCTGAACAGCCGTGTGAAAGACTGGTTTAAGAAAAACGTGCAAAACAGGTATCCCACCTACGTGATGCCGGAGGAGCAGTTTGCGTTTGATCCCGAAAAGGATACCTCGCCGCTGCGCGCGCTTTCCTATGATGGTGACGGCACGGCCGGCACGGGTGACGGTTGGAATTACGTGTTCCACACGAATTTCTATTACGTTGATAACCGCGGCAACAAGAAGCCGCTTACGGGCTTTAATATGCGCTCGGCGCTGGGATTGCGTTCTCACGCATTCCGCGTAACGTACGATGCGGCCACCGACCGCGTCACCTTAACGACGCAGGGCTGGGGACACGGCGTGGGACTCAGCCAGATGGGTGCTGTGGGGTATGCCAACGAAGAAGGCTGGAACTACGTGAAAATTTTACGCCATTACTTCTCGGTGACGTCGAAAAGCGCACATCAAGTAGTCATGCCGGTGTGGTAAAGTTTTTGTTGACAACGAAAAAGCGTTGTGCTATAGTAAAATCAACTTGAAAAACGGGTGTAGAGTATGAATAACCGTACGTTTAAAGCAGAATACGCTTTTTACTACTTTTACTTTTGCAACAGCAATAGTAAAAGCGCTTTCTGCTGCCGGTAATTGGAAACCACCTGTGATATTTTTGTAACACGGGCCCGCAGTGAAAGCTGCGGGCCTTTTGGTTTTTAGGAGGAATTTGTTATGATCGCCGTTATTAAACCGAGAGTATCGAAAGAGCAGATTGATAATTTGATTGCGTGGCTGGAAACACAGCAGGTGGCCGTGCACGTTTCCAACGGCGAATATAATACCGTGCTGGGACTCGTGGGCGATACGTCACGTGTAGATAAGGAATTGCTGGAAAATCTGGAGATCGTAGAGAGCGTGATGCGCGTTACCGAGCCGTTTAAAAACGCCAACCGTAAATTCCATCCCGATAACACGGTGGTGGATGTGAGTGGCGTGCGCATCGGTGACGGTAATTTTGCGGTGATCGCAGGGCCGTGCTCGGTGGAATCACGCGAGCAGATCATTGACGTGGCGGCGCAGGTGAAGGCCGCAGGAGCCACGCTGCTGCGCGGCGGCGCATTTAAGCCGCGCACCTCGCCGTATGATTTTCAGGGCTTGAAGGCCGACGGCGTGGCATTGCTGGAGGAGGCCAAAGCCGTCACGGGGATGCCGATCGTAACGGAAATTATGAACGCCAACCACTTGCCGTTGTTTGAAAACGTGGATCTGATTCAGGTAGGCGCTCGCAATATGCAAAACTTTGAGCTGCTTAAGGAGCTGGGGCGTATTCGCAAGCCGATCTTACTCAAGCGGGGGCTTTCGAGCACGCTGAAGGAGCTGCTGATGAGCGCCGAGTATATTATGGCAGGCGGCAACGAGCAGGTGATCTTGTGTGAACGCGGAATCCGCACGTTTGAAACGTACACGCGCAACACGTTGGACCTGTCGGCGGTGCCGATGCTGAAGGAGCTGACACACCTGCCCGTGGTGGTGGATCCGAGCCACGCAAGCGGTATGAGCCGTTTGGTGAAGCCGATGGCGTTGGCTGCTGCAGCGGCAGGGGCCGACGGTTTAATGATCGAGGTGCACAACCAGCCTGCAAAGGCGTTGTGTGACGGAGCGCAGTCGCTCACGCCTGCACAGTTTGCCGATGTGATGAAGGGTGTTGTGCGCATTCGGGAGGTTGTGGCAGAATGACGATAGGAGTTGTGGGGCTGGGGCTGATCGGCGGTTCGCTGGCGAAGGCGCTAAAGGCCCACACCGAGCACACGGTGCTTGGCTGCGATGCCGATGCGGCAACGCAGCAATACGCCGAAATGACGCATTGTATTGACGGCGTGCTGACGGACGAAGCGTTGGCTGCGTGTGAGTACGTGCTGATCGCCGTGTATCCGCAGGCAACGGTGGATTACGTGCGCGAGCACGCGGCATTGTTTGCCAAGGGTGCCGTGGTGATCGATTGCGGCGGTGTGAAAAGCAGCATTTGTGAGGCGTGCCGTCCCGTAGCACGCGAGCAGGGATTTGTGTTTATCGGTGGTCATCCGATGGCAGGACTGCATCGGTCGGGGCTGAAATACGCTTCGAGCGACTTGTTTGAAGGTGCTTCGATGATCTTAACGCCCGAGGATACCAACGATATCCTGCTGTTGGAGCGTGTGGTGGGGCTGCTGAAATCAATGGGCTTCGGTTCCGTGACGGTAACGACACCCGAAAAGCACGACGAGATCATCGCGTTCACGTCGCAGCTGGCGCACGTGGTTTCGAACGCCTACGTGAAAAGTCCACGGGCGCAGGTGCACCGTGGATTTTCGGCAGGGAGCTATAAGGATATGACGCGTGTGGCCCGTTTAAACGAAACGATGTGGGCCGAGTTGTTTTTGGAAAACCGTCTTAATTTGATTGACGAGATCGATACGCTGATGACGTTTTTAGACGAGTATCGCCAAGCGTTGGTGGCCGGCGATGCCGAAACGCTGCGTTCGTTGCTGCGAGAAGGCAGCGAGCGCAAGGAGAGGATAGATTATGCAAGTACAAACCGTTGAGGTACGGGCGTCCCGTCGGTATACGGTGCAGATCGGCGAGGGGCTGCTTGCCCGTACGAGTGAGCTGTGCGCCGATGTGCTGAAGGGGAAAAACATTTTATTGCTTACCGATGAAACGGTGGCAGCGTTATATCTTGGCACGGTGCACGCATCGCTGACGGCGGCCGGCTTTACCGTAACGTCGCTGGCGGTGCCTGCAGGCGAGGAGTCCAAGAGCACGGCTACGTATTTAAAGGTGGTTTCGGTGCTGGCGTCGCGCGGATTTACGCGCAGTGACGCCGTGGTGGCACTGGGCGGCGGTGTTGTGGGCGATTTGGGCGGTTTTTGCGCCGCCTCGTATTTGCGCGGAATTGGATTTGTGCAGATCCCCACCACGCTGCTGGCGTGCGTGGATTCGTCGGTGGGCGGTAAAACGGCGGTAAACCTGCCGCAGGGCAAAAATTTGCTGGGTGCGTTTTATCAGCCGTGGCTGGTGGTGTGTGATCCGCTTACGCTGGATACGTTGACTCCCGAAACGTACGCCGACGGCATGGCGGAAGTGATTAAATACGGAATGATACGTGATGCCGCCTTGTTTGAAGCATTGGAAAAGGGTACGCTTTCCAAAACGGATATGATACGGCGCTGCGTGGAAATAAAGCGCGAGCTGGTGGAAGAGGACGAGCATGACCGCGGCAGCCGACAGCTGCTCAATTTTGGGCATACGGTGGGGCACGCGGTGGAAAAATGCAGCGCTTTTGTAACGTCGCACGGGAGTGCGGTGGCGGTGGGTATGAGCATCGTGGCACGGGCGGCAGGCGATATTGCCATTTCCAAGCGCCTGCAGGCGTTGCTGAAGAAAACGGGGTTGCCGACGTCGTGTGCGTTTTCGGCAGAGGATCTGTTTGCGGTGGCGCTTGCGGATAAAAAGAGGGAAAACGATACCATCAATTTGGTAACGGTGCCGACGATCGGCCGTGGGGAGCTTACCCCGATGCCGATGACGGAACTGAAAACGTGGATCGAAAAGGGGTTGGCAGAATGACGGTGACGGTGAGCGGCGGGCCGCTCGTTGGCACGGTGAAGGCTCCTGCTTCGAAATCGATGGCGCATCGGCTGTTGATCTGTGCGGCGTTTGCCGATACGGCAACCGTGCTGCACGGCGTGACGGCCTCGCAGGATATTGATGCAACGGTGCGCTGCTTGCGTGCGCTGGGTGCCGATATTACGGTGCAAGGGGAGCACGTGACGGTGCGCCCCGTGAAGGCGGTGGCACAAAAGCTCGTGTTGGATTGCGGCGAAAGCGGCTCGACGTTGCGGTTTTTATTGCCGATCGCGGCGGCACTGGGTGCCGAGGCGCAGTTTACGGGGCAAGGGCGGCTGCCCGAGCGCCCTTTATCGCCGTTGTATGAGTTGTTATGCGAAAGCGGTTGTACGTTATCGCCACAGGGCGTGTTTCCGCTTACGGTGCAGGGCAAGGCAGCGCTGCGCCGCGTGAGCATTGACGGCGGCGTAAGCTCGCAGTATATCAGTGGGCTGCTGATGGCGGCGCCGCTGACGGGTAGTTCTGTGGAGATTACGGTGACGGGCACGGTTGAATCCCGTGGGTATATTGATCTGACGGTGGCGGCGCTTCGCCAATTCGGTGTGAATGTTTCCGAAAGCAACGCTGTGTTCACGGTGGAGGGGTGCTATACCTCGCCCCGTGAAGCGGTGGTGGAGGGTGATTGGTCGAACGCGGCGTTTTGGTTGGTGGCAAACGCCATAAGTCCGCAGGCTGCGCTTGCGGTGACGGGCTTGAACGCAAACTCGTTGCAGGGCGACCGTGCGATTAAGGAGCTCAT
Source organism: Acutalibacteraceae bacterium (assembly GCA_045630505.1). Taxonomy (GTDB): domain Bacteria; phylum Bacillota; class Clostridia; order Oscillospirales; family Acutalibacteraceae; genus RGIG3009. The sequence goes on from JAZQTE010000040.1 coordinate 6,571, forward strand.
TGAAAAAACAGAAAAGCTGCAAAAGCCGCTGGATGTTGACGCTTCGCAGATTCCCGATTTGGTGCCGATCTTGGCGGTGCTGGCAGCGGCGATTCCTGCGTGCAGCGTGATTGGCAACGCGCGGAGGTTGCGGTTCAAGGAAAGTGACCGTTTGGAGAGCGTGGGTGCGATGCTGAACGCACTCGGCGGCAGGGTGACGGTGGGTGAAGACAGCGTCACCATCCACGGCACGGGGCGGCTGCGTGGCGGCACGGTGGATGCGTGCGGCGATCACCGTATTGCAATGGCGGCGGCTGTGGCAGCGTGCATTTGTGATGAGCCCGTTGTGATTACGGGTGCAGAGGCGGTGCGAAAATCGTATCCGCATTTTTACGAAGAATTGGCAGAAAGAG
>JAZQTE010000041.1:0-1712 GCA_045630505.1 Acutalibacteraceae bacterium
TCGTACGAATACATTAAGTATACCAACTGTGCGGCGTTCTGCAACGACTCCTACTACTTTGGTTTGAACTATTCCTTGCCCGGCAATATGTACACCACCTTTAATATGGTGAATGCTACTGCCAGCGGCAAGCAGTACAACGCGATTCGTCAATTCACGGTTCTGCGTTCGGTGAAAGATACGCACACCGAAGAAGAAGTGCAAAGCACCTATGAAGCCTTTATGGAAGTTCTCCAGCCCGGCGACTTGATGATCGTGCTGCGTGATACCAACGCTGACGGCGATACCGAAAGCGGCCACGTGATGATGTATATCGGCAACGGCAAGATGATCCACTCCACCGGCTCCAGTTATGATAGCAGTGCCGCCAAAGAAACGGTGGAACCCTCCATCCGTTACGGCCAGGTGAAAGACTACTTCTTCAGAAGCTCCAGCACCAACGGCTATATCTTTGGCACCAAGGTGTGCTCGTTTGCGGTGATTCGCCCGCTGAATTTGTCGGCTTGCCCCAAAACCGTTCCCGAAAACACGCAAAACCGTCTGAACAATCTCACGGGCATCGTGGCACAGAAGAATTCGTCGATTCGTCCCGGTAAAACGGTGAACGTTGGTGACGAAATCACCTACACCTTCAACATTCGCAACACCAACGATAACGATGCGGTTGTGGATATTCTGGATACCATTCCCAATGATACCACGCTGGTATCGGCCGAAGGCGCCACGGTTGACGGCGATACGCTCACGTGGGCGGTGTCCGTGAAAGCCAAGGAACAAACAACGGTATCTTACACCGTTGTTGTAAACGCAGGTACTGCTGCAGGCACCAAGATCAACTCTGCGCTTACCAAGTTCAGCGGCGTTGTGGCAGATACACCCGACGTTGTGGTGGGTAACACTTTAACGACCGAACAGCAGGCCGCTGTTGTGGAAGCCTTTAATGCGCTGAAGGGCGAAGGCACCGAACTGCGCAGCTTGGCATTTGCGAACGAATTGTATAAGCGTGCAGGTATCACTACCGAAGACGTATTTGCCGATACCGAAATGAATACGGTTATGTACGGTGAACAAGGCGTGTTTACCGAAGGCGGTGTATCGGGCAGTTATATGCACTACGATTTGGCTCCTAAGGGCAACGCTTATCGCGATATGTTGGCGCCCACGCTGTATGGCGGTTTGTGCATGGATACGCCTAACTGGGAATACGATCGTACCCGTTTGGCTTACGAAGATGACTTGGTTGTCGGCGATATCATTTTTGCCCGTTACGGCTCCGGCCAAACATTGTATATCTACTTGGGCGGCGAACACCTTATCTATCTCACCTCGCTGAACAGTTATTCTACGTACGATATTGACACGGCGCTTGCCAGATTGCCTGCACAGCGTTATTACTACGCTGTGCTCCGCCCGTCGCTGACGATGAACACCACGGAGGTTACCGAGTAATGAAGCTCTACAGTAAACCCCTGTTGGAAGTGTTAGAACTCACGACGGATGAAGCGTTGGCGGCGATTATCCAAAGCGAACCCACCGTGGAAGATAACGACGACGATTTAAGTGTATAAGGCGCTTTTTGGCTCTCTCCAAAAAACGCAAGCCGTAGCTTTACGGTGTAAAACGAACGGGCGGAGGAACCGCCTCGGCCGCTTTTTGTTTTCGGGAGAGGGGGGGAACACTGCTTTCCCCGGCAAAAAAAGGACAAAAAAAGC
>JAZQTE010000042.1:0-1153 GCA_045630505.1 Acutalibacteraceae bacterium
CATTCAAGCGCGCTACCAATCTGCGCTACACCCGGATTTGCAGTTGCTCAACTATTATAACAAAATCCGCGCGAATGTCAAGTAGTAAATCGAAATTCTTGGCAATTCTTTTTAACTTTTTTATAAATACCGATATTCGGACGGTGAATACCCCGTATACCGCTTGAAAGTTCGGCTGAAATACAGCGCATCGGTTATGCCGACAGCAGCGGCGATCTCCCCTACCATAAGCTCCGTGTAGCGAAGCAGCTCCTTTGCTTTCTCCATACGCAGGCGCGATAAAAACCGTTGCGGTGTCATACCCACGTGGGTAGTGAACAGTTTAGAAAAATAATTGCGGTTTAAATGCGCACGTTCGGCCAAGATGCTCACAGTGAGTTCCTCGGCGTAATGGCGGTTGATATACCCCACCACATCGGCAATGCGATGGTTTTCAATGGGGGCTGCTGCACGCGGCGCCAAGCACGAAAAAAATTCGTACAGCTGTGCCATACCGGCGATCTTGCCCGCAACGTCGGCTTTCATTGCTTGATAAAACAATGCCTCGAGCAAGCTTTCCACGCGCTCGGGTTCGGCCACGCGATGCACGGGCATTTCTTCGGTGAAGCCGAGCAACGGCAGCAGCGTTTCCAGCTGTGTGCCCGTCACCGTTACCCAGCGAATGCTCCACGGGCGGTGCGGCGCCGTGACGTAGGAGGCGCCCGATGCGGGAAACATTACGTACACGTCCCCCTCGTGCAGCAACAGCCGCCGACGGTTCACCGACAGTGTCGCTTCACCCTCGCATACGTAGGTGATAAGATAGGCATTTTGGCGGTGTACGTACCGATGGTTAACGGGATCGCGACGCTTACCGCAGTAGTGCAGCGTGAGCTCGCCCTGCAAACGAAAATCAAATACGTTATCCTGAAAAACGTTCATTCTGCTCACCTCGCCTTTTACTGTACCACAAAAAAGCGAAAAAGTCCATATTATGAGCGTGTTTTTCTATATAAAACAGCGAATTATTGTTATACAATAGCACGTAAGGAGAGTGAACGACAATGGACAAAAAAACTCTGACCGCTGCCATTAAGCAAATGGCGATCGATTTAGGTGCCGATATGGTGGGTATTGCTCCCGTATCGCGTTTTGACGGGATGCCGCATATGCT
>JAZQTE010000043.1:0-4288 GCA_045630505.1 Acutalibacteraceae bacterium
CGCCGCGGCGATGAGCTCGTCGAAGGTGGGCTGGCCGTTTTCCGTGAACAGAGCGTTAATTTCGGCCTTGCGTTCGGCGGAAAGCAGATCCCAATATTCGGCGCCCTCCAAAACGGTGAGATAGTTATCGGCGTTCACCTCGGTGATAAGGTCACCGTAAATATCCGTGCCGTAGTTGTACCAGAATTCCTCGGCCGCAAAGTCAATGGCGCCATCCTCGCCGTTCTCTTCTTCGTCCTCTACCGAATCGTCGGGCGAAACGACGGAGCCGTCACCCTGCCAGATACGAACGTAATCGAGTTCCAGCGGATTCTTTTTGTGGCCGGACAGATACAGTACGTTGAATTGCTCGTCGATCTTCTTGAAGATGCCGTTGGGATCTTCAATGAAGCCTGCCTGACTGGAAACGCCGGGGTTGGGCTCGGCATCGGCCGACCAACGCTGCTCGAAGATCTTAACACCGTCTAAATAGGCGGCCAGCTTACCGATCTCCCAACGGAAGCCCATAACGTGCCATTGCTCGTCACCGAGGCCGTTCTGATAACGGCCGCTCTTGCCGCCGTTGGAGATCCAGTTGTCGGGCTGCTCTTTGTGCACCTCGTGCAGGGAGATGGTGTAGTAACCGTCGGGACGGGTGGGCCATTTGCCCGTATCCAAGCCCCAATATTCCATCCAGTCCATTTCGACGTAGTGCGAATTATCGTTGGGATCTTCGATGTGCTTGCCCACGGGGAACGACCAGATGGCAGGCACGTTGCCGACGTTGTGGACCTGCGCGCCATCGGCATCCACGATGCGCAAACGGTATTCCAGATAGCCCGTGTTCCACGTAAAGCCGTTGGCGGTGTTGATATCCACCGTGCTGAGCGTAATATTGTTGGGTGAGCCGTTGCGGTGCAGGCTCAAAATACCGTCCTTCACCGAATAATCCTCGGGCTTGGCGGTGCCGTTGCCCCAGTTGGCGGTGACGTACCATTTGTAGCCGTGGTCGCCCGTGGCGTACTTGTCGATGGTAGCGTCGGAATCAAAATCGTCACTGAAGATGAGGTTCGTCATACCTGCCGCCAGCGCTTGCTCGGGAGCCTCCAAGCGTTCGTTGGCGATACGCAGGTTGACCTGCGCGGTGTTGTTGGTATCGTTGATCTCCAGCACCGAAAGCTTCGGGTTGACGTGCGCGGAAATCGTGTGATCGCCGAGGCCTGCCGCTGTCCACGCGGATTCGCAGATAACGATGGTGGAATCACCTGCATCCAGCTGGCCGCTGTAGGTGGCGGTGGCAATCGTTTTGCCGTCCAAGCAGAAGTTGATATCGAAGGATTGGTCGAGCTTTACTTTATCTTCGCCTTGGTTGGTAACGGTGGCGGCGAAGGTGAGCTTATCGCCCGGCTTGACTTGGCTGTCGCCGCCGTCCCAAATGATATCGGTGACGACCAGATCGACCAGCGAAGCCTTTTGCGCCAAGATCACGTTATCGACGTACACGGGGCCGTTGCCTTCGGCAAGGGACAGCGTGAGCGTGAGCGACGTGGGAGCCTCGGCGCCCGTTTTGAAATCGAAGGTGGCTTTCTTCCAGAAGCCCGAGGTGCCCGTTTTACCGTCCACCAATTTTTCGGTGCCGTTTGCCAGCGTGATGCCGACCTTGCTTCCCGAAGCGGTGCGATAGCGCACGAACAGCTGATATTCGGTTTCGGGCTTGAAGGTGCCGTTTACCACCTGCGAAACCGTGGAATCCTTCACGATCTCGGCGGCGTTCGAATTGGACACGCCCACGCCCTCTACCTTGGAGGCGCCGTCGGCGTATGTCCACGCGGTGGTGTTATCGGTATCGAACGAGCCGTTTTGCACGTAGGTTTCGTTGCCGCTCACCGTGACGGTGCAGCTGGCAAAGGCGCCGCTCTTGGTGGTGCCCGTAATAATCGCGGTGCCCTTACCCACGCCCGTGACGACACCGTATTCCACGGTGGCCACGTCGTCGTTGGAGGAGGTCCACGTCATTTGGTTGATATCACCGTCTGCAGGGGTGGCATAGGCTGCCAGCGTACCCGTGCGGCCGGGGATCAGCGTCATCGTCTGCTTGCTGAGCGTGATGGACTGTGCCGCCACACCCGTGTTGTACAGTTTTACCGAGAGGTTATCAATAACCAGCGATTCGTGACCTTCTCCTTCGCACACGATACCCAGATCCCAGTTGGTATTCAGCGCCATATCGGCAGGCGTGGTGAAGACCTTGCTGGCATGCTTCCATTCGTTGCTGCCCTTGGAGGTGTACACATTGTCGAAGCCCATCGTACCCGACCACAAGCGGAGGCCTTCCACGCCCTTGGGGGCGAAATAATCGAAGGAGATCACGTAGGTGGTGCCGGGGGTGAGCGGAATCGCCTTGCGGTAATACGTGGTGATTTTGGCCGAGCCCGATGCATTTTGGATCACCAGACCGTAGCCGCCGTCCTTGCCCACGCCGTTCTTGATAAGCGCGGCCAGATCGGCGGAATCGTTATAATACAGCGTGTTGCCAAGCTCAAAATCGCCGTTGGTGAGCAGGTTGGCGTAGGGGTTGATGGTTACCGTGGCGGTAGCGAAAATGCCCTTCTCGTTGGTGGCGGTGACGGTGACGGAGCCTTCGTTGCCAAGCGCCGTAACGTTGCCGTTGGCATCCACCGATACCAGCGCAGGGTTGCTGCTCGTCCATGTGATGGCGCCCATATTGGCAAGTGCGGGCACGGTGGTCACCTTGAGAACCGAGGTGCCGTTCGGCAGCAACTCGACCGCCGCAGGGGTGACGACCAGCCCCGTGGCATCGGGCAGCTCCGCCCACACGATATCGTCGATGATAATATCCTCGCCGCTCTTGTTGCTGATACCGACGGCATAGGAGCGGTTGGGATCGCCGTTGGTGGTGAATACGAACTGCGCGTTCGTCCATTCATCGGCCTTGAGTGCGAAGTTGCGCTCGCCGATATCGCCTGCCGCAATATGCTTGGCGATGACGTGGGTGCGCAGGCTCTTGCCCTTGGCCTTGAGCGTGACCACATAGGTCTTGTTGGCCTTGATGGGGGCAGGAGCAAAATACAGCGTGGAGGTGACGGCGGCAGGAAGCTTTAAGACGCTGTTGCCGTCGGCTTCCGTGATGACGGTGCCCACGCCGTCCTTAATGATATTGTTCGTTAAGGTGCTGTGATTCCAATCGCCGTTTTCAAAATCGCCGCCCGACAGCGCTTGACCGTAGGCGTCGACCTTCACGGTGACGGAGGCGGTAACGCCCTTGTAGTTGGTGGCGGTGACGGTGGCTTCGCCGTTGGCCACGGCGGTGAGCTTGCCGTTATCCACGGTGACGATCGCCGTATCGCTGCTTGCCCACGTGAGCGGCCCGGCGCTCAAATTACCGTCGGTCACGACGGTGAGCGTTTTGTAGGTGCCGGGAGCGAAATGCAGGGACTGTTCTTTAAGAGTGAAGGCTTCGGCGATCAGCGGTACGCTGATAACGCAGGTGGCCGAGAGCGTGCCGTTCGTGACGGTGATGGTGGCCTCGCCCGAGGCGATAGCCGTCACCTTACCCGTTTGGTCTACCGTGGCAACGGCTTCGTTGCTCGACGACCACGAAAGCGTGCCCACGTTGGCATTTTCGGGAACGGTGCTCACGGTGAGCTGCTGCGTGTCGTTATGATTGACGGTGGCAGCCGTGATATCCAGCTGCAACGCCGTAGCGGCAGGCAGGGCTTTTAAGGAAACGTCGTCAATATACGTGGGGGTGGCGGTGGTGGCGCCGATGGCCAGCGCGTAATTCTTGTTGGGAGAGGCCTTGGTGGTGAAAATGCGCGTTACCGTACCCCATTCGCCTGCAGGAGCGGTGTAGGTGGTGTTGCCCGTGCCCGATGCCGAGTGCGTGGCGGAAATGGAGGTGCGCACCGCGCCGCCTTTCACCTTGAAGGTGAGCACGTAGGCGGTGTTGCCCTTCACGGGAGCAGGCGCAAAGTACAGCGCGTTGGTGGAGGGCTTGAGCTGCAGCACGTGGTTTCCGTCGGCTTCTTCCACGATAACGCCTGCGCCGTCCTTAATGAGCTGCGCCGTCCAGTACGGGACGTTCCAATCCTCGTTTTCAAAATCGCCGCCCGACAGAATTTCGCCGAGCTCCGACACGGTGACGGCAACCTGCGCCGACAGCGTGCCTGCGGTGACGGTAACGGTGGCTTCGCCGTTGGCCACGGCGGTGATCTTGCCGTTTACCACGGTGGCAACGGCTTCGTTACTGCTCGACCACGACAGCGTGCCGAGCGCCGCGCCTGCAGGA
>JAZQTE010000044.1:0-5621 GCA_045630505.1 Acutalibacteraceae bacterium
ACCCATTCCACCACGAAATATATGGACGGTCACGCCACCGTTGTTGGCGGTGTCGTGGTCGATAGCGGTAATTTCGATTGGAGCGCTTCGGGCAAATATCCCGAGCTCACCACACCCGATGAATCCTATCACGGCGTGGTATACACCGAGCAATTCGGCAAGGCTGCCTATATCACCAAGGCTCGCGTGCAGCTGATGCGCGATTTGGGTTCCACGCCGCAGCCGCTTGCCGCTTTCATTCTCAACCTCGGCTTGGAAACGCTGGCACTGCGTATGGAACGCCATTGCCAAAACGCCAAAGCCGTGGCCGAATATCTGGAAAAGAACGAAAAGATCTCGTGGGTGAACTGCCCCATGCTTCCCTCGTCCGACCAATACGAGCTGGCGCAAAAATACCTGCCAAACGGCTGCTGCGGCGTTATCTCCTTCGGCATCAACGGCGGCCGTGAAGCGGCTGTGCGCTTTATGAATTCGTTAAAGCTTGCCGCCGTGGTCGTTCACGTAGCGGATGCTCGCACCTGCGTGCTGCATCCTGCCAGCACCACGCACCGTCAATTAACGGATGAACAACTGGTTGCCGGCGGTATCACGCCCGATCTCATTCGCTTGTCGGTGGGTATCGAAAATATCGACGACATTATTGCCGATATCGAGCAAGCCTTGGCTCAAGTGTAAGGAGAGTAGCAAGAATGCCTATCAAGATTCCCAACCAGCTCCCTGCCACCCAAACGCTCACCGAGGAAAACATTTTCGTCATCACCGAAACGCGCGCTCTCACGCAGGATATCCGTCCGCTGAAGATCTTGCTTCTCAACCTGATGCCGAAAAAAATCGTTACCGAAACGCAGCTTGCTCGCTTGCTCGGTAACACGCCGCTGCAGGTGGAATTGGAGCTCATTCATACCAGCACGCACGAATCGCGTAACACACCTGCCGAGCATCTTCTTAATTTCTACAAAACGTTCGACGATATTCGCGACCAAAAGTACGACGGTATGATCATCACGGGTGCTCCCGTGGAAAAGCTGGAATTCGAAGACGTGGAATACTGGGAAGAGCTGTGCGAGATTTTCGAATGGAGTAAAACCAACGTCACCAGCACGCTGCATATCTGCTGGGGCGCACAAGCAGGGCTGTACTACCACTACGGTGTCGGCAAACAATTGCTCGACGGTAAGCTGTTCGGTGTGTTTCCGCACACGGTGGAGCATAGATCCTCCATTTTGTTCCGCGGGTTCGACGACGTGTTTATGATCCCGCACTCCCGTCACACCACGATCGACCGTGCCGAGGTAGAAGCGGTGCCCGAACTCAAGATTTTGTCTTCGTCGGAGCAAGCGGGTGTCTACGCCATTGCAACCGACCGAGGCCGTCAGATCTTCTTAACGGGCCACGCCGAATACGATGCAACCACCCTGCGCGACGAGTACGAGCGTGATGTAGCCGCCAATCTGCCCATCACCGTACCGTATAACTATTTCCCCGACGACGATCCCACGAAGCAACCGTTGGTCACGTGGCGCGGCAACGCCCATTTGCTGTTTTCTAACTGGCTAAACTACTTCGTATACCAAACCACCCCGTACGACTTAAGCGAGATCAAATAAACAATTGCTTTTATAAAGTAAAAATTATCACCCTTTTAAAAATAACGGTATTGTCGAATGATACCTATATTAAAAGCTGTGTAGAAATTTCTACACAGCTTTTTTACTGCTCTTTCGAGCATATGCCATACGCAGTTCTCTTTTTTATCAAAGCAATCGTATCAGCGTGTCCGTGAGCAGCGTGGCCACGCACGCGGCGGCAGCTACTACGGGCAAGCTCTTGTTAAACCAAGCAATGGCCAGCGCCGTTAAAAAGCCTATCACGGCAGGCAGGGGAGTCCCCGTGGCATAAAAGCACGCAGGAATCGTCATTACCGTTAGTACGGCGTAGGGGATATACTGTAAAAACGAAAGCAGAAAGCGGTTGGTGATTTTTTTCTTTATCAGCACCAACGGCAGCATACGGATCAAATACGTAATACCTGCCGTTACCGCTAAATACACGTAAAACGAATAGTTAGGCATCGGCACCCTCACTTTCCGGCGAAAGCGGCGCCGCCAGTGCCATAATTGCCGAAGCGGCAACGGCACAGATAATGATCACAAAGCCGTTCGGAAACGTGTTCAGCACGGGCGTATAGTAAAATAACGTGCTCAATGCCGTTGCCAGCAGCACACACAGTGCAACGGAGCGCTTGGCACGGGCAGCAGGTACAACGATGGCCACGAACATACCGTAAATGGCAATGCCCAACGCTGCTGTTATTGCAGGGGGTAAGATATCGCCGGCAACAGCACCGGCCAGTGTCCCAAAACTCCAGCCGAGGTAGGGCGTAAGTATCAATCCGTAAAGATAATTTCTTCCCACGTGCTCGCGCTGCGAAGACGCCACGGCAAACACCTCGTCGGTATTCACAAAGGAAATGATAAAACGGTCGATCAGCCGCACCGATTTATCCAGCCGTTGCGACAGTGAGATCGACATCAGTGCATAGCGAATGTTGATTACGATCTGCGACACGGCAAGCTCACTGAGCAAGCCGCCTCCTGCCATGATCGGCACCGCCGCAAGCTGTCCTGCCGACGTTACGTTGGTCATCGAAATCAGCAACGCATCTACGATTCGCAAGCCGCTGGAAACAGCAAAGATGCCAAAGGCAAACCCAACGGACAAATACCCGATGCAAATGGGTATGCCGTCGATCACACCTTTTCGAAACGTATAACCAAGCATACTGTGTCCCCCAAGAAAAGGCCGTTCACTCACGCAGAGTGAACGGCCGAAAGCTTAAATCCACGTATCTTCCGGATACTCCGTCGGCGGTACCTCCAGTACCTCCGGCTTCTTCAGCAAGCGGCGGAAAATGCGGAACGATTCCGCATAATACTGTCCGTCGCAAATGCGCTCGTCCAGCACCAGCTTAATGCGAACGACCTTTTTGGTCGTTATCGTACCGTCAAGCTCCACAACGGGAATGCGTTGCTTCTTGCCCAGTGCCAAGAACACGGAGGTGGTACCAAAGTTGTATAAGTGGTGGTAAATGGGATCAATACCGATCGAACCAACGTCGGTAATGTAAAATGACGTATGGAATGGGCTGATCGTGTTGATAAAATCATTCATCCAGCCGCGGTGGTCCATAAAAATAATGAAATTGATAAACGCACGGATCAGCCAAGCGGGCAGCTTGTTCAAAATGTTGGCAGCCACGTCGGTGCTGTTTTCGTTTTCCATATTACGCACTTCGTTTTCCATAGCGGTATCGATGCGGCGGTAAATATCGAAGATCGTATCCGATTTTTCAAAGTGCGGCTTAATGGTGGCCTCCAGCCCGTTTTGCGACATTTCGCGTTTCACTGTCATCGACGAGGTAAGACGGTTACGCGCATAGGTTTTGCCGTTCATTATAAAACGGTTAAGCCGCGGACGCATAACGAACATACGCATGGTGGCGGCAATAAACACGTGATACATTGAAAAATACGGCATATCATGCTCTTGACGCATTTTGCGCACGTATTTTTCCAGCTCGTCGATTTCGATCACTTCGTCAAAATACACCTGCGCATCGGCGCGCGTTTTCATAATGTGCGGCATCACGGCGAATACCGATTGCGTATGGCGGAGTCGCCAGCCGTCCTTGCGGTCGCCGAAACGACGTTTTTTCGGTTCCATAAAACATCCCTCTCTTTAATACCCTGCACCTTATAAGGCGTGGGGCTGCGCTTGTTGAGTTTCCTTCACACAGCGATGCAGCCGCTCCTCAAACAGCGCACCGTTGCGTATGTTGTGGATAATCAGTTCCGACACGATGGGATCGTCCGTAGCCACTTGAATGGTAGATAGGTTACACAGCTTTTGCAAGCGCGATTGCTTCACCAAAATATTACGCACCTGCTTTAGACGAACCGACGTTTTCACCGGGGATAAGATCCCGTTTTGCATCTCAAGAGAATGCTCGTTCATAACGTACTGCGTACGTGTGAACGGAAGCCCCGTGAGAGGCAACCGCTGCCGTTCCGACAGCGTGCTTTCCGAAACTGAAGCCTCGGACAGTGTCATACCGTTTCCTCCCGTTAGTATGTAATCCGCATAAAGAATGTGTACAGTATAACGCAAAATCGGCGATTTGTCAAATTTTTGCCTTTGCCGCATAAAAGAACGGCCCGACACGGGCGTGTCGGGCCTGAGGAAAACCGTGATCAGCAGCCGCAGTTGCAACCGCCGCAGCCGTTACCGCAACCGTCGTCGCAGGTATCGTTGCAGATGAGCAACAGAATCACGATGATGAACAGCAGCCAGCTGCAATTGGCTTCGCCACAGAATAAATTACGCAAACACATACTCATATCCTCCTTAACTCAAACGGTAAACTCAGCAGCCGCAGCCGCAACCGGTGCCGTGGGGATAGCCCGTGCTGCAGCCACCGCCACAGCCGTCACACTGATCAAGGATCAGGATGATGGCGATAATGAACAGCAGCCACGTGCAATTCACGTTTCCACCAAACAAATTACGAACACACATTGTATATCCTCCTTTCCGAAAGCCGTAAACCGTGCTTTCATTTCCATACTATGCCGTTTCGCGGCGGTGGTGAAGATTTTTTAAAAAAACGAGTAAAACGAAGAAAGCAAAAGAAAACAGGAGATATTTTTAAAAAACAAAGAATAGTAAACAAAAGTTTGACTTTATTTGACTTTGACTTTATTTGACTTTTGAAGTACACTGTAACCAAGGAAGTGATAGTATGCGAATAAGCGATGAGATAACGGCCTATATTCTTCATATTATGGAACAAGCCGAAAACGGTGCAGCGGAATTGCAGCGCAACGTGCTGGCCGAAGAGCTGGGCTGCGTGCCCAGCCAGATCACCTACGTGCTGTCCTCGCGCTTTACGCCGGCTCAAGGATATTTGGTAGAAAGCCGCCGCGGCGGTGGGGGATACATTCGTATCCGTCGGGTGGCACAGCGCGAACAGATGACGCCGTTGATGCACGTGGTAAACTCGATCGGTGACGAGCTGGTGCCGGCCGCCGCCGAAGCGATTTTGCAAAGCATGGTATATCAAGGCTTTGTAAGCAAGCAAGCGGCAGTTGTGATGGCGGCAGCGCTGTCCGATCGCAGCTATCGCGAAATTCCCGCCGAACTGCGCGACCGCTTGCGAGCGTCGCTTCTTAAACAAATGCTCACTGCGTATACCGTATAAGGAGGTAACGAAATGTATTGTGATCACTGCGGCAAAAACGCCGCCACCACGTTTGTTAAAAAGACGATAAACGGGAAAACCACCGAACTGCATTTATGCGCCCAGTGCGCCGCCAAGCAAGGGCTCGGCTCGGCGTTCGGCTTCGATTTCGGTGATTTTTGGGGCTCACTGTTTGCCGAACCCTCGCAGCGTGCGATAGCCGATACGGTGCGCTGCCCCGATTGCGGTACGGGCTTCCGTGAGATTGCCGATGCAGGCCGTCCCGGCTGCCCCACCTGCTACCTCACGTTCTACGACCGTCTGTTACCGTCCATTCACCGTATTCACGGTAAGACGCAGCACACGGGTAAGGTAGCGGTGCAAG
>JAZQTE010000045.1:0-1739 GCA_045630505.1 Acutalibacteraceae bacterium
CGACGTAATTACACAGCACCACGACAAAACCGGCCGCAATACACACGAACACGATACCAAGGGCAAAGAACTTGGCTGCACGCACCTTCTTACCGCCCTTGTGCTCTGCACGCTGGTGCTTTTTTTCCTTCACGATCTTCAGCTTGGCCTTGTCACCGTACAGCGAACGAGCACACAGCTTCAGCGTTTTCTTGCAAGCCTTTTTAAAGGCCTTCAGGCGCCGCGAGCCGTAGTACGTAACCACCACTCTGTTTCCTTCGGCGCTTTGCACGTCAAACGAATCCGCCCACGTATCGCACACCTCGGTGGAGGCGAACTCCGCAAACAGCTCCTTCATCGGTTCTACGTAAGTTTCAGCCATCGTATCCATCAACAACAAACCTTTACTGTTTATTTTTTATACAAGTCGAGCGTGGCGTCGGCCACGTCGTTCCAATTGTATTTGCTCAAAATAAAATCGTCTGCACCGCATCGAACGGCGTCCACCGCTTCACGGCTGCTGCACAGCTGCTCAAGCTTTTCGGCCAGATCGTCTACGTTGCTCTTTTTAAAGTATACGGCGTGCTCCTCCGCCACGGCGGTGTTTTCGGGAATATCCGAGCACAGCAGGGCGTTACCGTAGGCCAGCGCCTCCAACAAACACAGCGACATCCCCTCCAGATCCGAGGGCAGCACGTTTAAATACGCATTGGAATACAGCTCACACAGCGGCTCACCCGAAACGAAGCCCGTAAAGAGAATGTTGGGGTTACCTGCCGCCTTCTCCTTAAGCAGCTGCACGTAATCGTCGGTATCGCTGGTATCGCCCACGATCACCAGCTTTTTATCGGTGGTAATGCGGTTGTAGGCGTCGATCAAATAATGAATGCCCTTTTCGGCCGTCAAGCGGCACACCACCGCAATATAACCGTCCTTTTTCAGGCCGAACGCCTCGGTGATATACGCCGCCTCCTTTTTCATTGGGCGGCTGATGCCGTTGTGAATAATCGTGGTTTCGCGGCCATAGGTTTCCTTAAAATACCGATACGCCGCCTCGCTCAGCACGATCACCTCGTCGGCGTGCTTGGCCAGCACCTTTTCGCCAAATTTAATATACTTGGAGGCAAATCCGTTTTTCCACTTTTCACGCTGCCAATCCAGCCCGTGCACGGTAGCCACGCACCGTTTGCCGAACAGCTTGGGGATCCACAGCGCTGCACACGGCCCCTCGGCGTGAAAATGCACCACGTCGCAGCGTGAAAACGAGGCTGCGATCGCCGCCGTAAACGAAGCGATCATCGCTGCCGCCCCACGCATATTCAGCGTCCACGCGGTTTTAATGTGTACCCCTTCGTACAGACCGTCCTTCACGGTGCCCACGTATTCGTTTTCCACCTTATCCGAGGAACGGTTGTAGCAGGTAACGTCGCACCCCTTTTCCACCAGCAGAGGACACAGCGTTGTCAGCACGTTTTCAATGCCGCCGCGCCGTGAGGGAACCACCTTGTGCCCAATCATAGCTACTTTCATTCGTGTCACCCGTTTCTTGTTATCGTCCCGTTGCGGTAAGCATCACAATGGGGGTTTTCAGCATGATCTTCAAATCGTTGCGATACGATCTGGTTTGGATATACTCAATATCCATCTCCACCCATTCCTCAAACGGCACGTCGTTGCGGTTTTCGTGAATTTGCCACGTGCAGGTAAGTCCGGGCGTTACCAGCAGGCGCAGCTTTTGATAATCGGTGTAATACTGCACC
>JAZQTE010000046.1:0-1646 GCA_045630505.1 Acutalibacteraceae bacterium
TTTATTTTTGCGTCAGCCTTTATTGGCTATTCCATCGGCACGGCGCCTATTATCAGCTATCATTACGGTGCGCAAAACCATGCCGAACTGAAAAGTCTGCTGAAAAAAAGCGCCGTGATGGTAGGCGTTTTCGGGGTGGGGATGATCCTGCTCGGCGAGGTGCTTACCGTCCCGTTGTCCCGTTTGTTTGTTGGCTACGATGCCGAGCTGATGGCGCTCACCGCGTCGGGCTTTCGTATTTTTGCCTTGTCGTTCGGCTTTATGGGCTACGCAATCTTCGGTTCGGGTTTCTTCACCGCGCTTAACGACGGGTTGACCTCTGCCGTTATCTCCTTTTTGCGAACGCTGGTATTTCAGGTGGCGGCCGTTCTGCTGCTGCCGCTGTGGTGTGGGATCGACGGCGTGTGGTTTTCCATTGTGGTGGCCGAAGGTATGGCCTTCGTGCTGTCGGCGGTGTTTATCGTTGCAAAACGTAAGAAATACAAGTATTGAACACGCGACACTTTTATGATATACTGAACGAAAAGAAATGGGGTGCCGAAAATGAGAAAAGTATGTGCGATTCTTTTGGCAGCGGCTATGCTGCTTATGATGTGTGCGTGCGGTGATGCAGGCGATACTACCGCCACAACTACCACCGTCACCACCACCGTGACAACGGAAGATGCCAACGTGACCACCGTAACGCAGGGCGATGAAACCACGGTAACGCAAGGCGATGAAACCACCGCAACGCAAGGGGAGTCCTTTGTTACCACGGTAACAAAGGTAGACGGTAGTATCGTTACCACCACCGTAGGCAAGGTGACGGTGACGACCACGAAGGGGCAGCCTACGGCGAAGCCCACCACAACAAAGCCCACCACGGCTGCGCCCACCGAAGCTCCCGAGATCACGGGTAAGAGCGGCGATTTTTCGTATACGGTATACGACGGCAAAGCGGTGATCGACGAATACAGCGGCAACGCTAAAACCGTTACCGTGCCTGCCAAGGTGGATAATTATCCCGTGTCGGAGATCGGCAACCGTGCATTCCAAGGCTGCGATATCTTTTCTCTCACGATTTCGCAGGGTATTGAGGTGATCGGCATCAGTGCGTTTAACGGCTGCACGGCTCTGCAAGAGATTACCCTGCCCAAAAGCGTAACCAAGATCGCCAATAAAGCTTTTCAAGGCTGCACCAATATCAAAACCGTGAACGCGGCAGATGTTGGCGCGTGGGCGAATATCGATTTCGGTTCGGATGCCAATCCGCTGCTTTCGGGTGCCTCTTTGCATATCGGCGGTGCCGAGGTGAGCGGTGCGCTCACGTTGCCGGCAGGCATTAAACGTGTGGGTGCAGGTGCGTTCTATCATTGCGATAAGATCACGTCCGTCACCATTCCGAACAGCGTTACCGAGATTGGTTCGGATGCGTTTGTCGGTTGCGCGGAGCTGGCATCGGTGAATTTCGGCAGCGGCCTCACCGCTATCGGCAATCGCGCATTCCAAGAATGCGGCAAGATCACGGCGCTGAAATTGCCTGCCAAGCTCGCCACGATCGGCACGCGTGCGTTTGAAAAGTGCAAAGCGCTGGCCGAGGTGGATTTCCCTGCTTCGGTAGAAACGGTGGAGGGCGGTGCGTTTCAGGATTGTCCCAAGCTGAA
>JAZQTE010000047.1:0-3164 GCA_045630505.1 Acutalibacteraceae bacterium
CGTCACGGTGTTCGTGGCTCATACCGATACCGTGTTTCCCGATACCGAGCCGCTGCCGTACGAAGAAGACGAAACCGTGATTCGTTGCCCCGGCGTGGGGGACGATACCGCCTCCGTAGCCGTGCTGCTTTCGGTGGCAGAGTATTTTGCAAAAGCTCAACCTGAAACCAACGGCGGCGTGCTGTTTGTGTGTAATTCCGGCGAAGAAGGGCTGGGTAACCTAAAAGGTACGCGGCAGATTTTCAAGGAGTACGGCGAACGTATCACCGCATTTGTTTCGTTCGACAGTTATATCGGCACCGCGAACGACGATTGCCCCGGTTCACACCGCTACTGTGTAACGGTAACCACCGAAGGCGGCCATTCTTTCCAAGATTTCGGCAAGCCCAACGCCATTGTGGAGCTTTCACGCATCATAGCAGCGCTGCAGGCGATACCGATGCCGCAAAAAGAGGGTGCGCGTACCACACAAAACGTTGGCAGCATCGAAGGCGGCACGTCGGTGAATACGATTGCGCAAGCGGCTTCTATGCTGTGTGAATACCGTTCCACCGATTGGGAATGTATGGAATATATGCGCGAGCGGTTTGCTGCAGCGTTTGCCTCTGTAGAGCGCACGGGTGTGGCGGTAAGCGTGGAAATGGTGGGGGATCGCCCCTGCAACCGTACCGAGCGCGAAAGTCAAGAGGTGTTTAAAGCGCGTTTGTTGCCGAAGCTTGAAGCGATAACACAAATGCCTTGGCGGTGTAAGAGTGCGTCTACCGATTGCAACATACCGCTGTCGCTGGGGATCCCGGCTTTATGCATCGGTGTGTGCAGCGGAGACGGTCTCCACACGCGTGAAGAATTTATTTATAAGGAATCGCTGAAAGTCGGGCTGGAGATCGGCTTGGTTACGGCGCTAACATTAACGGAAAAAGGAGAACAAGAGTATGTGTAACATTGCCGGTTATATCGGGTCCCGTCCTGCGGCCCCTATTTTGGCAGAAATGATGAAGCGTCAGGAGGGCTTCGGCGGCGGCTACTATACGGGTATTGCCACCGTACACCAAGGCAAGCTGTATGCCGATAAGGTGCTGGGAGATATGGCGAATCTGCTCTCCGAAACCGATGCCATAAACTTCCCCGGTAATATCGGTTTTCTTCACAGCCGTTCCAAATCGGGCGGCGGCGTGGAATGGGGACATCCCTTCCTTTCGAAAAACGGCAATTTTGCTTACATTGCCAACGGTGCGGCAGGCGTGTTTGCCAAACCGAATTTAAAGAAAGAACGCAGTGAGTATGCAGCCCGCTTGCTGGAAATGGGCTACACCTTCGGTTCCAAGGTGCAGGGCGTTATCGGCAACTATCCCACGTTGCCCGACGGTAGTTGCGTACACAGCAGCGATATTATGTGCCAACACATCGCGTATCTTATTGATTCGGGGCTGGCTCCCGATGAAGCGATGAGCCGTGCAAACAGCGATATGCCCAGCGAGGTAGTGGGGATGATCCTGCAGGCGAGCAACGATAAAAGCATCGTGCTCACCCGTGTGAACTTTCCTATGATGATCGGCATCACCGACGATGGAGATACCTATCTTGCCACCACGGCACTGGCATTCCCCGACGATGTGAATTTCCGCACGGTCGAGCTGTTGCCGCCGTGTACCACGTGCGAGGTGTTCGCAGGGTGGTATCGCACCTCGCCGCATCCCGTAAAGATCGACGGTGTCGTGCCGCTGACTCCCACGCTGTGGCACCGTGCCTACGAGCGTATGGAGAAGGTGATGACGGAATGGGAAGACCAGCCGCCTTGTGTGCAAGACGTGATCGACGCGTGCGCCGATTTGTGGGATGCAACCAAAGCGGTGCAAAGTCCTCCGCTTATTTATGAGATCTTGAGGGCGTTCCGCGATGAAGGCCGCTTAAAGATCGTACGCACCAAGGCCGAGGGTGCGTTCCCCGGCTACACTACCGACAACTTCCGCGTATCGTTGAAATAAAAAAGCAAAAGGAAAGCCCGCTGTGAATTTCACAGCGGGCTTTGTTGTGTAATTAGAGGGTACCGTAATCGGGGAGCTCAATCACTTCGTCGGAGAGCTCGTATTTGAGAACGGGAGCAATGGCATCCGGTACCAGATAGGGCAGTCCCTTTACGATCACGCGGCCGTCATTCGTCTGCTCAAATTCAAATTCTTCACCCGTAGCAAGCAGGGTGACACGCTTGACCTTGCGTACCACGTTAGCGATCGTGGCAACGCCGCGGTGCGGCCAGCGGAAGATGGTGTGATACAGCGTATCGTTTTTATACGTGAATTCACCCATCATCGAGGTGGGCAACGGCTGCATCTTGGTGGTGCCGTAGAAGGCTTCACCGTTAATGTGCATCCAGCTGCCGATTTCCGCCAAAATGCGATCGTCGTAGTTGTAGGAATCGCCGTTCGCCAACGGGCCGACGTTGAGCAGGAAGTTACCGCCGAAGCCGGCTTGTACCAACATATGCTGCAGGATATCGCGGCTGGTCTTCAGGTTGGGGTTGTTGTGGATAAAGCTCCAACCAAAACGGTCGCCGATCGTCATGCAGGCTTCGGAGAAACGGTCGTCGCTGGAAGCACGGGTTTTTTGTTCGGGAGTGAGAACGTCGCCGCGATGGCCCGAACGCTCGTTGGTGAGAATGTTGGGCTGCAGCTCGCGGATCATTTTGTCAAGCTCGACGGAACGCCAGATAGCGGCGATCTTGTTTGCCCAATCCGGCACGGAAGGCATCAGGTTGTCTTCAAACCAACCGCCGTCGAAGAACAGATAGTCGATCTGGCCGTAGTTCGTGAGCAACTCGCGCACTTGATTGTGCACCTGCTGTACCATCGCTTCGCAGCTTTCGGGGTACTTGGCGCGGTTGTGATAACCCTTGAAACGCCAGTCGAGCAGGGAATAGTACAAGCCAACGCGCAGGCCGTGGCGGCGGCAGGCTTCAACGTGTTCGCGAACCAGGTCGCGGCCAACGTATTTCATCGAAGTGAAATCGGAATATTGGCTGTCATACAAGCAGAAACCTTCGTGGTGACGGGTGGTCAATACCACGTAACCTGCGCCGGCTTCTTTGGCTTGACGCGCATAACGGTCGGCGTCAAAGGCGTAGGGATTAAACGTATCGGCCAGCTTGGCGTATTCCTCGGGGGGGA
>JAZQTE010000048.1:0-4123 GCA_045630505.1 Acutalibacteraceae bacterium
TCCTTTACAAGCTCTTCAACCTCGTCCATATCAGGACCGTCAGCGTTAAGCTTTACCGGAATAAGCTCGAAACCAAAATATTCGGTAATTGCAAAGTGACGATCGTAACCGGGAGCAGGGCACAAGAACTTAATGCCTTCGGTCTTGCACCAAGGCTCGCCGCCAAGACCGTGAGTCATAGCCTGTGCGATGGTGTCGAACATCATATTAAGAGATGAGTTACCACCAACAATAATTTGGTCAGGTTGTAAACCTAAAATCTCACCAAAAAGATTTTTTAGTTCGCGAAGGCCATCAAGACCGCCATAGTTACGGCAATCAATGCCATCAATGTTTTTGAAGCCCGTGTCGTTACCAACAAGGTCAAACATTTTTTCGCTCAAATCCATATTGTCAGCGCCGGGTTTGCCGCGCGACATATCGAGCGAAAGATGCAAAGCACGAAGCTTTTCGTATTCTGCTTTGGCAAGTTTAAACTCAGCGTTTAATTCTTCCTTGCTCATTTTTAAGTAGTTAGACATGTAAAACCTCCAAGGGGAAATTTGCAAATTTATACTAAATATATAATATAATATATTTCATCACATTTTTCAAGTAAAAATTTAATGTGCTTGACAATTAAATTGCGGGGTGGTAATATAACACATAAATATATTATTCGCGGTGATACTAATGAAACTTTTTACAAAGCGATGGCGTAGCTTGTTTCAATAATAATATTTTAAATTTTAAGGAGAAACAACTATGAAACTAAACAACGTAGATTTTGATACCTATTTTAACAATTACCCCAACAAGGAAGGCTATTTTGGCAAGTACGGCGGCGTATATATCGACGATAAGCTGAAGGCGGCTATGGCCGAAATTACCGAAGCGTACTATTCCATTTGCCAATCCCGCAAATTTATTGCGGAGCTGCGCCGCATTCGCAAGGAATTCCAAGGCCGTCCCACGCCCGTCACACATTTGGAGCGTTTGTCGGATATGCTGGGTGGCAAGGTTCAGCTGTATGCAAAGCGTGAGGATTTGAACCATTCGGGCGCTCACAAGCACAACCACTGCATGGGCGAAGCGCTGCTTGCCAAATATATGGGCAAGAAAAAAGTGATCGCCGAAACAGGAGCCGGCCAACACGGTGTGGCATTGGCCACGGCCGCTGCGTATTTCGGCTTGGAATGCGACATTTACATGGGCTCGGTGGATATCAAGAAGCAAGCCCCCAACGTGGCACGTATGAAGATTCTGGGTGCCAACGTGGTGGAGGTTACTCACGGTCTGCAAACGCTGAAGGAAGCTGTAGACGCTGCGTTTGACGCATACAGCAAGGAATACAAGGATTGCATCTATTGCATCGGTTCGGTTCTCGGCCCCCACCCCTTCCCCATGATGGTGCGTGATTTCCAAAGCGTGGTGGGTATTGAAGCTCGCGAACAGTTTGTGGAAATGACGGGGCATCTGCCGGATGCCATTGTGGCTTGCGTGGGCGGCGGGTCCAACGCCGCAGGCTTGTTTGCCGGCTTCCTTAACGATCCCGTGGATATTTACGGCATTGAGCCTCTCGGCCGCGGTCCGAAGCTGGGTGATCACGCTGCCAGCCTGAAATACGGTACCGAAGGCATTATGCACGGCTTTAACAGCATTATGCTGAAGGACGAAAACGGCGATCCTGCACCCGTGTATTCGGTAGCCAGCGGTTTGGATTATCCCTCCTCCGGCCCCGAGCACGCCTTCCTGCAAGAGATCGGCCGCGTGAAGTACGACGTTATCGACGACGAAGAAACCATCGATGCGTTCTTCAAGCTGTCCCGCTTGGAAGGAATTATTCCTGCTATCGAAAGCTCGCACGCCGTTGCCTACGGTATGAAGCTCGCCAAGACGATGGATAAAGGCTCGGTACTCATCAATTTGTCCGGCCGTGGCGACAAAGATATGGACTACGTGATTGAAAACTACGGTATCCGCTGATATCGACAGAAAGGACTATTCCTTATGCCCATTACCGAAATTTTGGAACGCAACGCCCGTCTGTACGGGCAGGAGAGCGCACTCGTGGAGCTTAATCCCAGCGAGGAACGCGACGTTGCCACCACCTGGCGCGAATTTAAGTTGATCGAAAGCGCTGCCGATGCTCCCTACCGCCGCGAGCTCTCGTGGAAGGATTTCGACAGAAAGGCCAACCGTTTTGCCAATCTGCTGCTATCCCGCGGTTTTCAAAAAGGCACCAAGGTAGCGTTGCTGCTGATGAACTGCTTGGAATGGCTGCCGCTGTATTTCGGCATTTTAAAGGCAGGCTGCATTGCCGTCCCGATGAACTTCCGCTATTCCTCCGATGAAATTAAATATTGCTTGGAGTTAGCCGACGTTTCGGTGCTGGTATTCGGGCCGGAATTCGTGAGCCGTATGGATGCGATCGCCAACGATATCCCCGGCGTAAAGACTTGCTTCTTCGTAGGAAAAGACGGCCCTGCCTACACGGAAGATTGCTTGCACTTTATGGGCTTTTGCTCCTCCTCCCTGCCGCCCGTAAAGCTGGAAGACAGCGATCACGCTGCCATCTACTTTTCATCGGGCACCACGGGCTTCCCGAAGGCCATTCTGCACAATCACCGTGCGCTGATGTCTTCGTGTGAAACCGAGCAGGCACACCACAAGCAAACCAAGGACGATGTGTTCTTGTGCATTCCTCCGCTGTATCACACGGGTGCAAAAATGCACTGGTTCGGTTCGCTGCTTTCGGGCAGCCGTGCCGTGCTGCTGCGCGGCGTGAAGCCGGAATGGATCCTGCGCGCGGTAACGGAAGAAAAATGCACCATCGTGTGGCTGCTCGTTCCGTGGGCGCAGGATATGCTGGATGCCATTGAAAGCGGTGCTATTAAGATCGACGACTATTATCTCGACCAGTGGCGCTTGGTGCATATCGGTGCTCAGCCGGTTCCTCCCAGTTTGATCCACCGTTGGCTGAAGGTCTTCCCGCACCACAAATACGATACCAACTACGGTCTTTCGGAATCCATCGGCCCCGGTTGTGTGCATCTGGGTATGGAAAATACGCACAAGGTAGGCGCCATCGGCAAGGCCGGTCATTTGTGGGAAACCCGCATCGTCTGCGGTGACCGCGACGCCGAGCAAGGTGAAGTAGGTGAGCTGTGCGTAAAAGGCCCCGGCGTGATGCTGTGCTATTACAAGAACCCCGAAGCCACCGACGAAGTCTTGAAAGACGGTTGGCTGTACACGGGCGATATGGCCAAGGTGGACGAAGACGGCTTCATTTACTTGGTAGACCGTAAGAAAGACGTGGTTATTTCGGGCGGTGAAAATCTGTATCCCGTGCAGATCGAGGATTACCTGCGCACCAACGATAACATTAAAGACGTGGCAGTTATCGGCTTGCCCGATGCCCGTCTGGGTGAAATCGCTGCTGCTATCATCGAACTGAAAGACGGCGTTTCGGTTACCGAAGCCGATATTAACGCTTTCTGCGAAGGCTTGCCCCGTTATAAACGGCCGCGCAAGATCTTCTTTGATAAGATTCCGCGTAACCCCACCGGTAAGATTGAAAAGCCCGTACTGCGTGAGCGGTATTGCGAAGGTCGCTTGGTGGAAGCACAGATCACCGGTTGATGGAGGATGTCACTATGAAAAAATTAATGTTAGGCAACGAAGCGGTTGCACGCGGTCTGTATGAAGCAGGCTGCCGTTTCGTTTCGAGTTATCCCGGCACGCCCAGCACTGAAATTACCGAGGCCGTTGCCAAATACGAAGAAGTTTACGCCGAATGGGCTCCCAACGAAAAAGTGGCTATGGAAGCCGCCTTCGGTGCTTGCCTGGCAGGTAAGCGCAGCTTTTGCGGTATGAAGCACGTTGGCCTTAACGTGGCAGCCGATCCGCTGTTCACGATCGCCTACACGGGTGTGAACGCAGGTATGGTGATCGCCGTGGCCGATGACGCCGGTATGCACTCCTCGCAAAACGAGCAGGATTCCCGTCATTATGCACGCGCCTCCAAAATTCCGATGCTGGAGCCCGCAGATTCTGCCGAAGCCATCGCCTTCACCAAGAAGGCGTATGAAATTTCCGAAACATTTGATACGCCCGTTTTGCTGAAAATGTGCACCCGTGTTTC
>JAZQTE010000049.1:0-5975 GCA_045630505.1 Acutalibacteraceae bacterium
CGTATATCGACAGCGTGCGTCTGGAAGTGGCACCCGCCTCGGCTGTCACGATGCCGAGCGAGCCGCTGAATCTGGGCGTTGGTGCCAGCGAACAGCTGACGCTGACGTATGAACCTGTCGGTGCGACGGTAGATTCGGTTACGTGGAAATCGAGCGATGAAACCGTGGCAACGGTGGACGCAACCGGTAAAGTAACGGCGACCGATAAAGGCGGCGAGGTTACGGTAACGGCAACGGTGCTGGCGAACGGCGAAACGCTCACGGCAACGCGTACGATTATCGTAGTAAAGAAAGCGGATTCGTTTGCCTTCGCCGATGAAGCGTTGAACATTCCCGTGGGCGGCAAAAAACCTGCCACGGTGGTTGCTGTACCGCTTGGTGCCAATTTGGGCAACCTGATCTTCACCTCGAGCAACGAAGCGGTAGCTACCGTAGATGCCAACGGTGTTATCACGGCGGTGGCTGCAGGTACGGCTACCATCACGGTGAAGAACGCCGATAATGCGATCTTTGATACCACGATTACGGATACGCTTACCGTAACGGTGGAAAAGATGGATTTCTTTGAAGATTTTGAAGGCGACAGCACCCATTCGGCCATCAAGAATTGGACAGCCAACGGTGAAGTGGTAACCGATCCGAAAAACGCTGCCAACAAGGTGCTGAAGGTGACTACCGCCATGAGCGACAAGTACAGCGGCGGTAAATTTGGCTTGGAGCCGAAT
Organism: Acutalibacteraceae bacterium; assembly: GCA_045630505.1. Classification (GTDB taxonomy): domain Bacteria; phylum Bacillota; class Clostridia; order Oscillospirales; family Acutalibacteraceae; genus RGIG3009. The sequence continues at coordinate 726 of JAZQTE010000049.1, forward strand.
AAGACCTATCTGTACCGTTTCCGCGCCTACGGCGGCAACAAGGTGAACGCTCGCTTTAACGCCGGCAAGGGTATTTTGAACGAAGGCCGCAAGGCAGTGGATACCACGGCAGGCTGGACGGAATTTGTGTACATTCTGAAAACGACCGATCAGTATAACAATTTCCTGGACGATACGTATTCCATTGCGATCACCGCACCCGTGGGTACGTATTTGGATGATTTCTCGTTGGAAGAAATCGACCACGACGCGAAGAATACGCTGGTAGGCGGTGATTTCGAAGCGCCTGCGGCATACTATCCGATTGCGGCGTGGCGTGAGCTCGCGAAGATCGGTGAGCTTGCTGTGGATCCCGACGATGCGACCAATCACGTATTCCATATCAACAAATACGGTACCGGCAACGAGTATTACAACGGCCGTATCGGTATCCTCCCCAACAGCTCCTATACGCTTACCTTCCGCGCGAAGGGCAAGAATATGAAGATCTACATTGCGCTCAGCAACAAGGGTATTGCTTCCGGCAGCGGCTGGAAGACGGTGCTGGACGGTGAGGGCAGCGATGAATGGAAAACCTATTCCTACACCTTTACCACGGCCTCTTCGGTGACGGATGACGGTTACATCATCAACTTCGGCGGTAAGACCGATAATCTTGCCGGCACGCCGGATGCGTATATTGATGACGTGCGCTTGGAGCGTGCGGATGCCACCGAGATCTCCGTGGGCAGCTCGATTCTGTATATCGGCCAAGGCGCTACGGATACGATCGACGTAGTTACCACGCCCATCGGCGCGGTGGTGGATTCGCTCGCCTTTAAATCGAGCGATGAAACGCTGGTAACGGTGGACGCAAACGGTGTAATCACCGCAGCCGCCAACAAGGAAGGCCAAGCCACCATTACCGTAACCGCAACCGTGAAAGGCAAGACGCTTACGGCCACCCGTACGGTAGCTGTGGTGGGCGATGCCGACTCCTTTGAATTTGAAAAAGAAGCCCTGCATCTGGCTCCTGCTTCCAAAGCGCAAGCGGTGGTGAAGGCGATCCCGCAAGGGGCTCGCGTGGGCAATCTGATCTTTACCTCCAGCAACACAGCGGTGGCAACCGTGGATGCGGGCGGCATTATCACGGCGGTGGCGGCCGGTAAGGCGACCATCACGGTGAAGAACGCCGATAACGCGATCTTCGCAGGTACCGTGACGGATGTTATTGAGGTGACGGTGGACGAATTCGGCGAGCGCATTAACGGCGGTTCGTTTGAGGATGCGGCCACGAACGACGCTCAATGGACTACGAATATTATTAAAGACGGCGTTGGCACGGTGGCGGAAGATTCTGCCGACCGTGAAAACAGCGTGCTGAAGCTGCCTGCCAACAAAACGGCTTTGGCGGTGTACGGCGTTGCGCTGAACCCCAACAAATCGTATAAACTGACGTTTAAGGCGCGCGGCTCTTCCGTGAAGACGCTGATTGCCGAAAACGAAACCATCGCAGGCAACCGCGGCGAGGTGAGCACCTCGCTGAAGACGACCGAATGGACCGAAGTAGTGCGTTATTTCAGCACGGGTACCAATCCGTCGGCCACGCTGCTCTCGTTTGCGAACGGCAGCACGTCGGTGGCGTTGGAGCTTGACACCGTTTCGTTGGTGCAGCTGCCCGATGCCACGGGCTTGGCTCTCACGCCCGGCGGCGAAGTGAGCATGATTCCCGAAAATAAAACGACGCTTAAGGTGACGGCTGTTCCGAACGGTGCTTTTGCCGGCGACGTTACGTTCTCGTCCAGCGACAGCTCTGTTGTGGCAGTGGATGAAGCGGGTAACCTCACTGTGATGGCCGAAAGCGGCTCTGCCGTGATTACTGCTTCTTCGGTGAACCAAGCGGGCCAAACCATAACCACGACGCTGAAGGTGAACGTGGATGCGTTTGCCAACATGATCAACAACGGCGACTTTGAGCAAGGTAAGACGAACTGGGCCGCGATGAACAGCAAGCTCCTAAAGCTTGACGAGCTCATTCAAGAGGGTATCGGCCGCGATGGTTCGACGGGTGTGCTCATTATGAACGACACCGAAGAAAACCTCGAATTCTTCTACAAGCTCGCACTGCCGCTGACGCCCGGTACGACTTATAAAGTTTCCTTTGATTACAAGACCTTCAAATCCGCTTCTTCGCACCCCGCACGTATTTGGTCGGGCACGCTGAACTGCGGTAACGTGTACTCCACCAATTCCAACGGCGAATGGAAGACGGCGAGCAAGGTGTTCACCACCACGACCACGATGAAGCTCAACAAGGGCTACGATCTGGGTATGGTGTTCGAGCCCGGTCCTGCCGAGGGTATGGTGATCGATAACATTCGTTTGGAACTCTACGATAGCGGTGTTCCTGCAACGAGTGTGGAAATGACCAGAAAAACCATTCGTTTGGTGCCCGGCCGTTCTACCGCGTTGGCGGTATCGGCTACGCCGACCGAAGGTGACGTAAACCTGCTGAAATGGGAATCCAGCAACGAAAACGTTGCCACTGTGGAATACGGCGTGGTAACGGGTGTTGGTAAGGGTACGGCCACCATTACGGCGACCACCCGCAACGGCAAGGTTGCCACCGCTACCGTAACGGTTTCGGGTGGCGAGGCGCTGATTAAAAACGGTACCTTTGATATTCAGGGCGACAAGTCGTGGACGACGAGCGGCACCGCCGCCATCGGCAGCGCCGTGGGCGTCCGCAAGACGGCGGGCGCAAAACTCACGGCGGTGGGCGATGCGTTCAGCCAAGTGGTGAAGGGCCTTAAGCCCGAAACCAACTACACGCTGTCGATGCGCTTCTCCGGCAAGGGTAACGCAAGCGTGCTGCTGAAGAACGGCACGACGGAGCTTGTGAAGCAATCGGTGAAGACGGCGACTGCGTGGGAAACCAAATCCTTCAAATTTACCACGCCTGCGGCGTTGGAAGATACCACGGCGTTTGAACTTGCGCTGGCAAGCGGTGACGGCCCGATCTACGTAGATTACGTGCTGCTCACCGAGGATGCTACGCTGATCGATATGGTCGTGAACGATATCTACTGGATCGGCGCAAACGGTCCGCTGGAGCAAGACCATCAGGTGAAGCCCGGCACCGAGCTGCAATTCGTTGTGACGGTGCTGAACCAAGGTGAAGATGCCATTAAGGCAGGTATGACCTTCGACGTAGAGATCCAAGTGGACGCACAGAAGGTGCAAACACTCACCTTTACGGCGGATGAGGATATTGAAACGGGCGGCTTGGCGATCCTTGTGGGCGAGGAAGTTTGGAAAGCCACCGAGGGTGACCACACCGTTTCGGCGCTGGCAAACGCTTCGCTGAGCATTCTGGAGCTGGATGACACCAACAACGATGCCTATCAGTCCAGCCTGCGCGTATCCGATACGTTCCTTGAAATTCCCGAGTTGGCCGAGCTCGCCGGCTTTGACGAGCTTATCTTCAACGATGAGTTTGACAGCCTGCACACGGTGGACGTATTTGGTACGGGCGCTGCGGGCTACAAGTGGTACGTGACTCGTCCGTATTCCAACACCAAGCTGGATCCCGACGATTACGAGATCAAAGACGGTATCATCATCGTGAAGAATAAGGACAGCCGCTTTAACTACGGTATGGCGACGATCGACGAAAATACCGGTCGCGGCTTCACCTTCAACAAGGGTTATTTGGAATTCCGTCTGCGCATCCCGAGCTACGATGCCTCGAAGGACGGCGGCCCTGCGATTTGGTCGTTCCCGCCCGATAAGATCACGGAAGTCGGCGGCAACTACGCGCTGCAATGGGTGGAAATGGACTGGATGGAATACTGGGGCATTACTAAAGAACGTCCCGAAGGTCACTGGACCATTTCGATGCACGAAACCATTCGTGCCGAGCTGCCCAACGGTACGGGCGATTCTCAAAACGTGTTGGCACAACACTCCGCCGCAAACCGCCACAAGCGCGGCTTGGGTGACGGCGAATGGCACGAGATCGAATTCTTGTGGACGGACGATCTGCTCCTGGCCTATATGGACGGCAAGGAAGTGTTCCGTATCAAGTACGCCGACGGCGAATTCTGCGATCCTTACACCTTTAACACGGCAACCGAAGACGGCACGGGCGCGTTCTCGTATATGAACGAGCAGCTGTTGGCGCTGATCTTGGGTGGCTCTATCGACAATCAAATGGAAGTGGATTACATCCGTGTATGGGGCGGCAGCAGCTTGGGCTACGTGCCTCCCACGACCGATAAAGAGGAAGAAGAAGCTCCTTCGATGGATATGGATGCTGCCACCTTCTGGGCAAACTATTGTGTGGACGATTTCGGCGAACCCATCGTTCCCGAAACGCTGGATGAGTACAGCTCGCTGTACGTAATGCAGGGTGCCGAGGTTTGGAGCCAATTGAGCGCCGAACGCAAGGCGGAGATCAACGAGCTGCTCAAGCAGAACGGTCAGCCGACGTTTGAAGAATTGCTCAAGGCGGTTGAGGCGTATTTGAACGATGACACCTACGCCAAAGCGTTCGTGTTCGTGGAGCTGTTCCTGATTGGTGATGACGGCTTGCCGATCACCGAGGTTACCGAGAATAACTACCTGCAGATTCTGGAAAGCGCCGTGGTGTTCGCCCAGTTGGATGAAGCCACGCAGCTTGAGGTGCTGGCACTGATGGCCGACTACGGTATGCCTGCCTACGATACGCTGGTGCTGGAAGCACTGGCGATGGCGGAAGAGATGGGTGCGGAAATTCCCGACATGGAGTTGCCCGACTTTAGCGGTGATACCGACGAGGCTCCCGATGAAGAAAGCCCCGAAACCGGCGAAAAGACGGTAACGTGGCCGATCGTAGTGATGATCGCTTGTGCGGCAGTGTTGCTGCTGTCGCACAAGCGCCAAGCCTTGGTGCAGAAATAAAAGGAGGATATGACAGATGAAAATGAAAAAGGTACTGTCCTTGCTACTTGCGCTTACGTTGCTGCTGACGTTGGCGGCGTGCGGCGGCAACGGTGATACCACCGCAACCACCACCGATGATCAAACGGTAGTGACGACGGTGGTACAAGGCGGCGACAACGTGATCGTGGACGACGAAGATGCGACCACGACGGTGGCAACCGATGAAAACGGCAATGAAGTAACCACGACGGTGGCAACCGACGAAAACGGCGTAACGGTGACGACCACCACGGTGGCCGGTCAAGACGGTAACGCGCAAGTGACGACGGTGGTACAAAACGGCACCAC
>JAZQTE010000050.1:0-4957 GCA_045630505.1 Acutalibacteraceae bacterium
ATAATCAAACAAGGCAGCCGCCGTGGCCGCCTCCACGTGAAAGCCGTAGGTGGACGCAAAGCGAAGCGCTCGCAAAATGCGCAACGCATCCTCGTTAAAACGCGCGGCAGGCTCGCCCACACAGCGCAGCGTTTTCCTCTCTAAATCCGCCAAGCCGCCAAACGGATCGTACAACCCCGTTTCGGGAGAGTACGCCATGGCGTTCACCGTAAAATCACGGCGGCGTAAATCCTCTGTAATATCTGCAACAAACCGCACCTCGTTGGGGCGGCGATGATCGCTGTATTCTCCGTCGATGCGGTAGGTGGTAATTTCAATCGGTTCACCGTGCAGCAGCACCGTTACCGTGCCGTGCTCTATGCCCGTGGGAATGACACGTTCGCCGCGAAACACCGCCATCACCTGCTGCGGCAACGCATTGGTAGCAAGGTCCCAATCGTGCGGAGTAAGCCCCAACACACTGTCACGCACGCAGCCGCCCACGGCGTAGCCCTCAAAAGAAGCCTCACGCAAGCACCGTAGTGCCAGCGCCACGTTTTCGGGCAGTTTCACGGTCATTCCCCCTTTTCAGTAAAGTATGGCTTATTTTACCACAGATAGTTTGCTTTTGTAAAGTGTTTCCCGTTGACAACAAACCACCAATATTGTACAATATTTATATTACTGTAAAGGATGTGTCTGTTTATGCGTCATTCGGCGGAACGCACCCGCAAGGTGCCCACCGTGTTGCGGTACATCGGCCGTTTTTTTGCCTTTCTCGGTGTCACCGTACTTTGTATCGCCTTGTTGCTGCTCGGCGTGGTATGGGTATTCACCAAAGGCCCTTCCCCCACCGCCTGCAATAAATTCGTGGTTTCTATGGAAGAAACCAGCGCTTTAAAATTTATTCCGCATATTTTTCTGTCGGACGAGGAGGTTTCCGCTATTTTAGACGGAAACGACGTATTTGAAACCGACACCACCACCGATACCTCGGCAGGCTTCACCGAGCAGGAGGAGGACGTAAAGCCTCTCGAGCTTATCGACGTAACGGGCCCCACCTTTGCAGGCAAGATGCTCATCGTGAAGGATCCTTCCCGTGTTAAGGTTGCCACGCTCACACGGTACAGTGAAGAACTGCGCGGCCGCAACACACTGGAATTTGTGAAGGATACGGGTGCCGTGGCAGGTATTAACGGCGGCGGCTTCGTGGATACCAACGGTATGGGTACCGGCGGTATGCCGCTCGGCATCGTTATCAGCGACGGTCAGCTGCGTTTCGGTAGTCCCTCCACTGTCGCGTCCGTTATTGCGTTCGACAAAAACAACCACCTTATCGTAGGGCAAATGAGCGCTCAAGCCGCACTGGATAAAGGTGTTCGCGATGCTGTAAGCTTCGGCCCTGCGCTCATCATCAACGGTGAGCCTGCCGAAATTTCCGGCTCCAGCGGCGGTATCAACCCTCGCTCCGTCATCGGCCAGCGAGCCGATGGCGCCGTGCTGCTTCTCACCATCGACGGCCGCCAAGCACACAGCCTCGGCGCCACGTATAAGGATTGCATCGAAGTGATGCTTCGCTACGGTGCCATCAACGCCGGCAATCTCGACGGCGGCGGCTCCAGCACGCTGGTATACGGCGGCGAGATCGTTAACAAATGCTCGGCGGTATACAGCAAATCTCGCCCCATTCCCACAGCCTTCGTAGTAATGTAAGGAGGTGCCGTACCATTGCAAAAAACATCTGCTATTTTAGCCGAGGATACCACGCTCGAATCCCCCGTCATTGATAACAGCACCATGCCGACACCCCAAAAATCCCCCAAGAAAGGGCGCTTTCTGAAAACGCTCGGCCTCTACGCCGTTATTTTATTGGCGGTAGGCACCGTGCTCTTGTGGTATCTGCACAGTGCGCTCGCCCGTTACGAGGGCAGCACGGTAGAATCCGCTCTGCGCACCTATCTTGAATGGGTGGAAACCGAAAACTACCAAGCCATCTACGAAGCGGCCGGCTTCACGGAAACACCGCTTAACGGCAAAGAGCAATACCTTGATTATCTGAAAGCTCTGTACAGCGGTGCCAAGGAGCTTACGCTTCGCGAAAAGCCCACGGCAGACGGCACCAAGCAATATTCACTGTACAGCGGTAAGCAAAAGCTTGCCAACCTGCAAGCCAAGCTCAGCACCGAGGGTGCCGGCGATACGTGGTATATCGTAACGGGGCTGAATTATCTGAAGCCGTACACCATCGTTGCATCCGACGATGTGCGCCTCACCGTAAACGGTAAGCCGATCGCAGAATTGTCGTTGCCCTCAAAGGAAATCCAAACCACCGTGTTCCCCACGGCCGAGGAAGCCGAGGTAACGCTGCCCGTTATTCGGGAATACACACTGGAAAATCTGCTCGCACCCCCCACCGTGCAGGGCTTGGCACTCAGCGGTGATGCTTGCTCCGTGATAAGCGACGGCCAAGCGATCCACGTTTATTCTGCCGACACGGCGGTGCTGCAGCAGGCCAACAAGGAGCTTGCGATCGAAGCTGCCACCACCTATGCCGAATTTGTTTCGGGCGATAACACGCGTGCGGCGGCACTCAAGTATATTCACAAAAGCAGCCGTTTGTATCAAACGGTACGCACCTACAGCAGCAGCTGGTTCGGCGAGCATAACTCGCACGAATTCCGTGATATTACCGTGAGCAACTATCATTGCTACGCCTCCACCGATTTTTCCTGCCTTGTCAGCTTCCAACCGGTATACACGCGCAACGGCCGCGTAATTATGGGCGTGCCCGTTCGCTATCAAATGACGTTTATGCTGGACGAAAACGGCGCTTGGAAGCTGTTTTCGCTCGCTCAAGCTGCCGAATCCGAGGCAGTAACCACCCCGTAAATCACCACAGAAAGGAGAGCCTGCCGTGAAGCGGTTACTCAAACAGTTTATCACCTTCCCCGAAAGTCCGCTGCGGCTGCTCGCCGCGTGGTTCCTTGGCAGTGCCGTATTCGCAGCACTGCGTCCGCATCTGCTTATGCCGCTGTGGATGGCCGCCGCCCTGATCGCAGGATTGTTTTTCATATTTACGCTGTTGCAGCATTTCCTGCCCTTTCCACGCTTTTCCACGCTCACGCTGGCTCTGTCCACCGTCACCTATGCCGTAGCCGTGGCAGCCACGCGAGCGCAAGGGCAAAATTTGGTGCTCACCACCATCATTCTTTTTGCGGTGGCTGTGATCTTGTTTCCGCTCGTCACCCGCGAAGAACACGCTCTGCTGCCTTTTGCCGTTTCTAAAAAGCTGGGCATCACGCTGTGTGTGATCGCCGCCGTGTTCTGCGCTTTTATGATCGGCACCATCACCTGCCTGCGCTATCTCACCTTCTCGTCGCCGAACTACGATTTCGGTATCTTCTGCAATATGTTCCACAATATGAGCACGACGGGGCTCCCCACCACGTCGAGCGAACGGGAAACCATCATCTCTCATTTTGCGGTACATATCTCCCCCGTATATTATCTCATTCTGCCGTTTTATATGCTGTTCCCCTCGCCGCTGACCTTGCAGATCGCGCAGGCCGTGGCGTTGGCAAGCTGCATTTTACCGCTGTATCTGTTGGCACGGCACTATAAATTATCTCACGCCGTCACCGCCGCCCTTGCGGCTCTGTATGCGTTATACCCTGCCGTTTCCACGGGCACCTTCTACGACCTGCACGAAAATTGCTTTTTGCCGACGCTGCTGCTGTGGCTGTTCTTACTGTACGAAAAGAAGCGCTGGCTTGCTATGACCATTGCCGCCGTGTTGGTGCTCAGCGTTAAAGAGGATGCCGCAGGCTACGTGGTGTTCTTTGCGATCTACGTGCTGCTTGCACGCAGGGATTGGCGCCGCGGCATTCCGCTGATCGTCGGGGCTGTTGCCTATTTCACGGTGGCGGTCTATATCCTAAAGCAATACGGCACGGGCGCTATGTTCGGGCGGTACGAGGAGGTTCTCGGCGGCAACGCCGAGCTGGGCGGCCTTGTGGGAACGCTGCTGCGTGATCCCTTGTATTTCTTGGAGCTTATCACCACGCCCGACCACGTAAACGGCAAGCTGAAATGGCTGTATATTATGCTACTGCCGCTGGGCGCTCTTTTGTGGATGCCCCACCGCCGCTACGGCCGTTTGCTGTTGCTGCTGCCGATGTTCCTCAATCTGCTCACACAGTATCTGTATCAGTATAACGTGGAGTTCCAATACAGCTTCGGCATTTTGCCGTTTCTGTTCTATCTGCTGGTGCAAAACGCAGCCGATGCCAAGCCGCGCACCCGCCGCAAGCACTTGGTGTTTTCGGTGGTTACCGCCCTTTTGCTGTACGTGGTGCTGGTAATGCCGTCGTTTGCGCACTACACCAAAGCCTATATTGAAAAATACGACCATTATCAGCAAATCGAAGCGGTGCTCGACACCGTGCCCGATAACGTTTCCGTCACCACGTCGGCTATGTATCACCCTCACTTGGCACAACGCGCTATTGTGTATGAGGATTTCTATCACACGGCCACCGATACCGACTACGCCGTACTTGATATGCGCCCCTCCATGGAAGAACAATCCATTCCGTTCTTGCACAACTTCTTGGAAGCGGGCTACGTGGTGGTAAGAGAAGAACCCGGCATCGCCGTTATTCTCAAATCCCCCACCGCACCGTAAATCACCGTTTTTATACGGTATAGCAAAGGCGCCGTTATAGGCGCCTTTTGTTATGTCTGCAAAGCATAAAAGTGTTTATTCTCTTTTTAATTGAATTGTTTTTTCAGATTCGTCACCCTCCGCTTGCGTTGAACGAATATATATTTCTTCGCAAGCACGCTGTGCCGAAACAAGTTCATTTATCACTTTTTCCGTTGCATCAAGTAAATTCAAATACATTTGCTTATAATCCGTCACAAAAACCACCTCCTATTTTATCTTAACAAATATGCATTGCAAATGCAATGCATATTT
>JAZQTE010000051.1:0-3372 GCA_045630505.1 Acutalibacteraceae bacterium
GGCGCTCGTGGTTCGATCGCTCAGATCCGTCAGCTCGCAGGTATGCGTGGTCTGATCGCCAACACGTCGGGCCGTACCATTGAGGTTCCGATTCGTGCCAACTACCGTGAAGGCCTTAACATTTTGGAATACTTCATTTCGTCGCGTGGTGCGCGTAAAGGCTTGGCCGATACCGCTCTCCGTACCGCCGACTCGGGTTATCTGACTCGTCGTTTGGTGGACGTTTCGCAAGACGTTATCATCCGTGAAGACGATTGCGGCACGCACGAGGGTATTGAAGTGTACGATATCAAGGACGGCAAGGAAATGATCGAACCGCTCACCGAGCGTTTGGTTGGCCGTTACTTGGTGGAGGATTTCGTGGATCCTGCCACGGGCGAAGTGGTTATCGACCGCAACACCATGATGACGGATGCTCACGCGAAGCTGCTCGTGAACACCTATGGTGTGGAACGCATTAAAATCCGCTCGGTGCTGACTTGCCAAGCCGAACACGGCGTTTGCGCAAAGTGCTACGGCTCCAACTTGGCCACCGTGGATCCCGTTACCGTTGGCGAAGCCGTGGGTATCATTGCGGCTCAGTCCATCGGTGAACCCGGTACTCAGCTGACGATGCGTACCTTCCATACGGGTGGTGTTGCTTCTGCCGAAGATATCACGCAGGGTCTTCCCCGCGTTGAAGAACTCTTTGAAGGCCGCAAGCCGAAGTCGCTGGCTATCATCTCCGAGATCGACGGTCAGGTTCGCTTGGGCGAAGAAAAGAAAAAGCGCGTGATCTACGTGACGTCGATGGATGCTACGAATCCCGACGAGCGCAGCTATCCGATCTCGTTCGGTTCCCGCATTCGCGTGCAGGAAGGCGATATCGTGAAGAAGGGCGACCGTCTTACCGAAGGCTCCATCAACCCCCACGACATTCTTGCCGTGTGCGGTGAGGAAGCGGTGCAGAACTATCTGATTCAGGAAGTGCAGCGCACCTACCGTATGCAGGGTGTTGATATCAACGATAAGCACGTGGAAGTTATCGTGCGTCAGATGATGCGCAAGGTTAAGGTTGACGAAGCCGGCGATACGTATCTGCTTGGCGGCGCGATGATCGACCGCAGCCAGTTTGATGCTGAAAACGCCCGTGTGCAGGCTCGCATTGATGCCGGTGAGATCCACCTGCAGAAGGCCACCTGCTCGCCCGTGCTGCTTGGTATCACCAAGGCTTCGCTGGCAACCGATTCCTTCCTGTCGGCCGCTTCCTTCCAGGAAACCACCCGTGTTCTCACGGATGCCGCCATTAAGGGCAAGGTTGATCCGCTGCTCGGCCTGAAGGAAAACGTTATCATCGGTAAGCTCATTCCTGCCGGTACCGGTATGCAGGTGTATAACGACGTAGACGTCATTAACACCCACGCTTCGAGCGACGACCCCTACGTGGCCGCGCTGCGTAGTATGCTGGAGGGCGGCGAAGAAGCCGAAACCGAAGAAGAGTCTTCCGAAGAAGAATAAGTAACCTAACGAAAACCCTTCGCAACGCGAATGGTTTTCTGTTTTTACTCTTTACTTTTTGGTGATTTTTTGGTACAGTAGGTATGTACTATTATAAGGAAGTGACGTTTAATGAAAACGGTAAAGGATTATGTATTAACCATTCCGGACTTTCCCGAGCCGGGAATTATGTTTCGGGATCTCACCTCGGTGCTGCAGGACGCCGACGGCTTTCAGCTGGCCATTGACGAAATGCTGAATCTGCTCGACGACGTGGATTTCGACGTGATTGCCGGCGCAGAATCGCGCGGATTTATTTTGGGTGCGCCGCTGGCGTACAATTTGGGCAAGCCGTTCGTGCCGATTCGCAAGAAGGGCAAGCTCCCCCGTGACGTGGTGTGGCAGGAATACGATCTGGAATACGGCACCGCTGTTATTGAGATGCACCGCGATGCCATTAAGCCGGGACAAAAGGTGATTTTGATTGACGATCTTCTCGCCACGGGCGGCACGATGGCCGCTTGCGCCAAGTTGGTGGAAGAGCTGGGCGGCGAAGTGGTGAAGATGGTGTTCCTTATGGAGCTGGAAGGCTTGGAAGGCCGCAAAAATTTGAAGGGATACACCGTGGAATCCGTGGTATCCTACGAAGGAAAATAAACAAAATCGCTCTTGCTGTGTGGCAAGGGCGATTTTTATGTTTTTGAGATCGCGTGAAATTAGGTATTGACAAAAGGAAAACGGCGTGCTATGGTTGTATTAGCGAGATAGTACACTTTCAAAAAGGAGTGTTGGTATGCCACGAAAACGTTGGTTAGCGTGGGGCGCAGTGCTGTGTTTGGTAGGATTGTTGCTCACTGCCTGCACCCTCCCCACTACAAATTTTACTCCACCCACCAAAAAAGCCGACGGGTATATCACCGAAAACGGTGATGTCACATTAAACGGTGCGGTGTATAAGCGATTACCGAACGTGCGGCGCTCGGATGCGTTCTCCCCGTGCTATGATGAAACGGTACGCAAAGTCTATTTATCCGAAGAAAACCAGCCTTCTCTGCTTTTTTATCTGTTGGACGGCAGCGGTGTGATCTTGGAAAACCCTTATTCAAAAGAGACTGTTAATTCTGAATTTTACTGCCGCGAAGACCGTTACGATACGGTACTGAAATGGATAAACGAGGGCGCTGAATACACGCATTACGGCTATACATTGGGCGAAGATTCCCCGTTAGAGTGGTATTCCGAAAAGATCTATCTGGGCACCGCCGAATTGACCGACGTGATCGACCGTGTGCGCGCTACTGTGACACCGCGTAAGGGTGACGTATCGTTGATACGCGGCGAATGTCTGTACTTGCTGATGGCTACGGAAGATTATCTGTTTGTGGCGCACGCTTCGATGGCAATCATCGAGGACGGCGGTACGTATACATTGGTGGATTACAACGGTGACACCACATATTCCTACCCCATTCCCGCCGCCGACAGCGGGCCGGTGAAGGCGCTGTATGACCAATGGGTAAACAGCGGGGGAGTTTCGGTTGAATATTACGGCGATTATTATTAAAAGAGGTGAGTCGATGGCGTGGAAACCGAATAAGGAGCGGGCGATTTGTCCGCAGATTTACGAACGGATCTGCCGCGAGATCGCGGTGGGTGAACGGGAGGCACACGAGCGGTTGCCCTCGGTGCGTGAGTATGCCGTGCAGATCGGCGTGAATCCCAACACCGTGCAGCACGCATTTGACCTGCTTGGGCAGGACGGCGTGCTCTATGCCGTGCAGAACGTAGGCTGGTTCGTGAGCGAGGACAACGCTGTGGCTGTACAAACGCTGGAGACGTTGGCGCAGGAGAAGACGGCGGCATTCTTTGCTGATATGGAAAATTTGGGGCTGAATG
>JAZQTE010000052.1:0-2066 GCA_045630505.1 Acutalibacteraceae bacterium
CGATACCGTAAGTTTGGCAGAGCGTTGCCTTTTTTCCCAACCCTGCCGTTGCCTCGATCGAAGCCTTATACCCGGCCAAAAATGCGCCGACCGCCGCCTTGTTGGACTCCAAGAAATCGGCACGCACCGCCACACAGCCCATCATCAGCTTGCTGTTTTCGTCTGCCACGGCTTCCCAGGCGTCGTTCATGCTGATCGCCGTGCGCACCGAAGCGTTTTGCGCTTTGATCACCGATACCTGCGGTTCGGGAACCATAGCCAGCGTGATATCGCCGCTCGCCATACGCGTTGCCAGCTCGGTATTTTCGGCAATAAATTCAATGGTAACGTCCTTGCCGGGAACCAAGCCATTCTTTTCAAGCACGTATTTCAGCACGAATTCGGGATTGGCGCCCTCACCCGTGGAATAGATCGTCTTGCCGCGCAGGCTGGCAATATCCGTCACGGTATTGCCGTTTTCCAGAATATACAGCACGCCCAGCGTGTTTACCGCCAGCAGCTTCACCTTACCCGATGTCTTTTGGTAAAGGTTGGCCGCTGCGTTCGTGGGAACGGCTGCCATATTCAGCGAACCCTGCGCCAGCTTGCTAACGATTTCCTCGGGTGTCGAACCCACCGTAAAAACGTAGTCGTTTACGGTGGTATTGTTTTCGTCGGACTCCATCAAATTCACCATACCAATGCCCGTCGGCCCTTGGATAACGCCCACGTTCACGGTGGTGCGCGGTGCCGGCTTATCCGGCGTTTCGCTCGGCGTGCAGCCGAACAGTGTTGCCGTCAGCAATACTGCCGCCAAAATCAATGCCCATACTTTTTTCATAAGGATTCCTTCTTTCTTTATTTCACCAAACGGTAACCGTGTTGCTCCTTCACCAGCACGCCTGCTTGCTGCAGTGTGTCCAGTGAACGGTACAAGCTCGACCGTCCGATATTCAGTGTGTGTGCCAGCTCCACCATACTCGGCGGCAACTGTAAGTGCCCCTGCGCGTCGCTGTGCGAGAGCAAATACTCATACAGCCGATGCTCGGCGCTGCCGGCAGAGAGCGCCGCTACCTTGCGGTTTAAAAAGCGAATGCGCCCCGATAAAAATCGAATATAGTTTTCTGCCACCGTTGGATAGTCGTGCAGCAAAGCTGCCACTGTTTCCTGCGGTAAAAACAGAATTTCGGTTTTTTCCTCGGCAGTGATCTGCGTTACGTAGGTGTCCTCGCCGCCAAACAGCGCCGCTACGCCAAACATATCTCCGCAGGTGAGCCGATTCATCATCAGCGCTTGCTTTTGCACCGCCACCGAACCCGAAATTACCAGCCCGATCGCACGGCGAAAATCATCGCTGCGGTAGATCACGTCACCTTTAGAAAAGGCTTGGGGCTGCTCCAGCTGCTTGGCAATGCCGATAAGCTCTTCACTTGTTAACCCGTTGAACAACGGGAACGTAGCCAATGTGAGATGCATACGCCGCTCCTAAACTGTCCCATTTGGGACACTTTTTATTATAGTATACACGATACCTCGGCAAAATGCAATAGGGGATTTACTTTTTTAAAAAAATGTGCTATTCTAATACCGACCAAAAATAAGGAGCGCATAGCAATGAAAAAATTAACAGCCGTTTTGTCGGTGCTGTTGCTGCTGATCAGCGTATTGTCGTTTGGCGTCAGCGCCGAGGGCTTTGTGTTTAAGGAGCTTTCCCGCACGCAAAGTGCCACACAATTGGAAGTTACGTGGAATATGCACGAATTCACTCAGGGCGATGAAATTGAGGATATTCTCATCGGCGGCCAAAGTGTCCCGTTCGCCATGGCAGGTGAGCTGCTCGTTATCGATCTTTCCGGCATCGAACCCGGCAACCACAGTGTGGTGTACGAATACGTTTCGGGCGATAAGCAGGGAAGTGTGCAAGGCGAAGCCTTGCGCATCGGCGGCGAGGTTGCGGTAACGCTGTCGGCCGTGGTAAACGGCGACGGCACGGTTACCATCACGGCGAAAACTCCGAATGGCAAGGCAGTGCCGCAGTATAATTTGCGTCTTACCATCGGTAATATGGCAGGACTTTCGGGTAAAAC
>JAZQTE010000053.1:0-1044 GCA_045630505.1 Acutalibacteraceae bacterium
GTTCATTGAAGCATTGGCCGACGGTGCGGTACAATGCGGCCTTCCGCGTGATAAGGCGCTCCGCTACGCGGCGCAAACGGCGGCAGGCGCAGCACGTATGGTGCAGGTAGACGGTCGCCATCCCGGCGAGCTCAAGGATGCCGTGTGCAGCCCCGGCGGCAGCACGATTGCAGGCGTTCACGCATTGGAGGACGGCGCTTTCCGCGGCACCGTAATGGGTGCGGTGGAAGCCGCTTTTAAAAGGACGAAGGAACTGGGCTAAATCAAAGGAGTGTTTACAATGAAAGGCAAGTTTGGCGAGTTTTTGAAGCGTCAGGGTATTGAGTTTTCGGTGAAACGCTATTTCATCGATGCTATGGGTGCGATGGCACAGGGCTTGTTCTGTTCGCTGCTCATCGGTACTATCGTAAAAACGCTGGGCCAGCAACTCGGTATCGAGTTCTTGGTAACGGTTGGCACGTACGCGTCGGCTGTATCGGGTCCCGCGATGGCGGTGGCCATCGGTAACGCACTCAAAGCTCCGCCGATGGTACTGTTCTCGTTGGCGGCCGTGGGCTATGCGGCCAACTTGGAGGGCGGCGCAGGCGGCCCGCTTGCCGTATACGTCATTGCCGTGATTGCCGCCGAGCTCGGTAAGCTCGTCAGCAAAACCACCAAGGTAGATATTTTGGTAACGCCTGCCGTCACCATTCTGTCGGGCGTGTCGCTCGCGATGCTCATTGCACCGCCCATCGGCACCGCTGCAGGCGCGTTCGGTACGCTTATCAAGCAGGCCACCGAGCTTGCGCCGTTCTGGATGGGTATTCTCGTTTCCGTGCTGGTGGGTGTTGCTCTCACGCTGCCCATCTCCAGCGCCGCTATCTGCGCCAGCCTCAGCCTCACGGGGCTTGCAGGCGGTGCCGCCGTGGCAGGCTGCTGTGCACAAATGGTCGGCTTTGCGGTAATGAGCTTCCGTGAAAATCGCTGGGGCGGCTTGGTGTCGCAGGGCCTCGGTACCAGTATGCTGCAAATGGGCAATATCGTGCGCAATCCTCGCATTTGGAT
>JAZQTE010000054.1:0-1626 GCA_045630505.1 Acutalibacteraceae bacterium
TTTGAAATAAAGCGTCATACCGCCCTTGCCACCGTAGCCCACGGGAAAACCGGGATCGGGTACCAGCGACAAGCGGGGTGGGGTGCACACGTTTAAAAAGCCTTTAGCATCGTTGTTATCGGGAAGACCGACGAGATCGGCCATACCCGTTTCTTCATTGCTGCCTACGTACATGGCAGGATTGAATTTCAACGGTACGTTCAGTTCTTTAAAAATACGGAGCAGATGAAAAACAGCAGCCAGCTGCCCTTTGTTATCCGTGGCGCCGCGGCCGATGATGCAGCCCTTGTATTCCACAGCATTATACGGCTCATAATCCCAGCCGTCGCCTTCGGGTACCACGTCGCCGTGCAGCCAAAAGCCCACGTCGGGTTGCCCTTCGCAAAGAGCGGTGCTTACAACGCCAACGCCGTAGTCTTCGCAGTAAAAACCCTCGTTGGCACCCATGTTAAGCACGGTGTCCAGCACCCTGCGCGGGCCTGCGCCGAACGGTGCGCCGGGCAGGGGAGGCTCTTGCACGCTTTTAATATTTACCAGTTCAATGGTGGTGCGCGCAAGCTCGGCACGGCAGGCGGCGATTTTTTCGTCAATTTGAGTTAACAGTTGTTTATCCATTTCAATTCTCCTTATATCCCACGATATCAAACAGCTCGGCTTCGGTTTGCGCGCGGTCGTACGTGGCAAAGCGCACGTGCAGCACGTCACCTGCAAGGATACCGCTTTTACCGTGACTCTCGGCCTCTTGTTCATCGCTGTGCTTTACAGACAGCACGAACAGACCGGCGGGCCAGAAAATATCGCGCACTTGCTTGCCAACGGCAAAGGCACCGCCTTGAACGGTGACGAACGTATCGTAGGTGCGTACGGGGGCATCACCTCGCAGATGCTCCACGCGCCCTTCCAGCACCGAATCGTTAACGGATTTCACGTCGAACGCTTCGGTGATAATAAAGGCGGTAGCCGCTGTTAAAATAACGAATAACAAATTTCCGCCACCGTCAAGTGCTTCAATGGCAAAGAAGATTGCTGTGAGCGGGCTTTTCATCATACCGGCGATACAAGCGGTGATTCCCAGCATCAAAATGACGTGGTGATACTCGCCGCCAAGACCGAATGCGGTTTGCATCACTCCGCTGAATAAGGCGGCCAGCACCGTGCCGATCGCCAGCAGCGGCAGAAAAATACCGCCCACCGTTCCGTTGACGTTGGCGCTGAGCGTCAGCACCGTGCGAATGATCAAGATCAGTACCAGCATGATAAGCGTGGGGGAGCTGCTGAACAGCGAAAGGATAAGCTCGTGCCCCGTAGAGATAAACGAGAAGGAAAGAAGACCGAAAACCAAGGTGAGCAGCAGCACCGAGAATAAGCGGTAGGCGGCAGGAATGCGCGCCAGTGTGTGCTTAAACAAGTGAGAAAGCCACTGGTATACCTTCAGAAACAAAACGGCAAACAGCCCGAATACCACGCCGATAAGCAGCGGCAACCACATATCCTTTACCGATAAAACGATCGAGGTGGGCGAAGGAAAGAGAGAAACGTTCACGCCACACAAGGGGGAGAGCCATTCGGCGGTGAGCATCGACGATACCACCGACGTGGCAGAGAAAATAACGAGCATCGGAGATA
>JAZQTE010000055.1:0-3584 GCA_045630505.1 Acutalibacteraceae bacterium
ATGGCTACGATCCGACTTGTTGGTGTGAGAGGGATGATGACTGCAGGGACGGCGTTTGACGGTTCGAGCGGATCGATGCCGTAGGTGTCACTGAGCTCGGTGAGGGTGAGCTGCAGGGCGCGTTCGGCGTCGGCTACGGCAACGAGGCTGTCGGTGTCTATAAACAGAAGGTCGGTATCGGTGTAGCGCTCGCCGCTGCGGTATGGCGCGCCCTCGGCTTCAAGCTCCTTGAGCTTATCGCACAGATCGTCGGCACGGTGCAGCCACTGCGCTTCGGGAGGCGGATAGCTTCTGTCGATCAGTTCATCAAGATGGGCGGCAGCCCAATTAGCATAATAGCTCATAGATTTATCCTTTCCACGCTCGGCACAAAAATAATGATTTGTCGGTCGAGCTGCTGCGTTCGTTTGATGAGGCCGCCTATATCGGCGGTGGGATCTAAAAATTCGAGAAATCGGGTGACGAGCAGCGGCTTTCTTTCGTGGTGAAGATCGTGCAGCTCTTGCACGTGTTCCCAAAAGCTCACTGCGTTTAAAAAGCAGGCGTATAAAAAGAGTTTCCTTTCGGTTTCGCTCATTGCCGACACCTCTCGGCCTTGACGGCCGCATAGGATGAACCGTCCCTCGGGAGTCGGCCGCAGCCCGTAGCCTGCCCGATTATTGATCGGCTCGGGTATAAAGCTTTTTACGTGCCGAGCCGCAAGCGTGCGAAACGTTTTGGTGTTCAAAAGCACCTCCGCACAGCGGAGGCCGTCCTCCTCCCCACCCCGATACCGATACAGCAGGGTGGCGAGGTGCGAGTCGCCGCCGTTGAAGCGTTCGACGGTATCCTGCTCGTTAGGGTGTGAGAGCGCATATTCGTATTGCTTGGTGACGTCGTTGCCGTTTTCATCGGTTACGGCAAGCGTTAAAAAGAGGGCTTCTTCGGACGGGAGGAGGGCGGCGGTGCAAGAGAGCTCGTCGAGCTGCAGCGACGCCGTGATGCAGGTGGCAGGGCGAACCCACCACGGCGGAAAGGTGATATTTTTATGGCATGTCAGTAACGCTGCCACTACCGAAAGCTCCTGCGAAAACGGCGTGCCGAGTACGTTGAGTGCAGGAGAAAGCGCGACTTCGCAGTAGTCTGCCGAGCCAAACTGTTGAAGGGTAATTCGTTTAATGATCATCGCGGTTGGCGGTTATGCCGTGCACCGTCGCTTACAAAGCGACGGGCACGATGGTGCATTCCTTTTTGATGTTTTGAACCGCCGCGGCCGTGAGAATTTTTCTCTTAGCCAGCTCGGCAGCAAGCTTTTCAAAAAATTCTTGGTTGAGCGAAAGGATTTCTTTCGCCTTGCGAAGATATTTTTCCACTTCGGCCGCTACGGCTTTTTCCTGCTCGTATTTGAGGGCTTCGCTATCCAAGCCGTTACAGTGCAGATGCAGACCGCAAACGCAGTTGTTGGCCACCAAATCGCGGGTTTTATTGAACGCGTGGTCCAAATCGCTTTTGTTGCCCACGTCAAACACACCGTAGCGCTGCTCGATGGCGGCCATACCGCCCAACGCACCGACGATGCGGCTCTTTACCCAGTAGAACGGCGTGTGCATACGCGTGTTGTAGTAATGGGTGAAGCCGTCGTTATCACCGCCGCGGTTATGTGCCGCCACCAGCGTTACGCTGCCCGGACACAGCACCTCGGACACGACGGCGTGACCTGCTTCGTGGTAGACGATTTGCGACACCATCTTATCCGCATCGTTCAGCGTGGCAAAGAAATCTTCGTCATCCTCGTCACCTGCAGGCGGCACGTTGAAAACGGTGCACATCAGTGCCTCCATCACGTGCTCCATCGTGATGGCTTCGGCACGCGCATAGCCTGCGTACAGCCCTGCTTCGTTGATGACGGTTTCCAAATCCGCGCAGGAGTGGCCGCTCATTAAGCGGGCCACGGTTTCAACGTCGACACCCGCCACCTTTTTGTTTTTGAAATAGTGGCTGATGATGTCAACGGCATCCTTGCCCTGCGGCGCTTCCACTCTGATGATACGGTCGAAGCGTCCCGAACGGCGCAGCGAAACGGGCAGGCAGCGCATATTGTTCACCGTAGCAAGCACGAAGACGTCTTTCCCCTTCACCTCGTCGATGCAGGATTGCACCGTGACGTATTCCTCGGAATCGGGGTGGCGTTCGTCGCCGTTGGCAAATTTGTCCATATCGTCCAGCAGCACCACCGAGGGGGCGTTTTCGAGAGCCTTGTCAAACGTGGCTTTGATTTCGCGCACGAAATCGCCGTCGGGTTGGATTTTGCGGCAGGTAAAGCAAGCGCGGCCGCTTTCCTGCATTACGGCGCTCGCCATCAGCGATTTGCCGACACCCGGCTCGCCGTACAGCAGCAGGCCGCGCGGCGCAGAAACGCCGAGCTTGTCGTACACCCAACGATTTTTCAGCGTGTCGGCAATCTGCTGCAGCTCTCTTTTCACCGAAGAATACCCGATAATTTCATCAAACTTACTCATTGTTTTTCCTTCTTTCTTTTTCGTTGTGATCTCATTATACCCGTTCTTATGTGACATTTTTGGTGCTTATACCGTGATTCGCGCGATTTTCCCCCACGGAGGTGTTATCTCCTCGTTGTTGAGCAGCCACAGCACGGGGATGCCGTTTGCAAGCTCTTCTTTGGGGAACGGAGCGTAGCCGTCGGTTAAGATGATGATACTGACGGGGGGCTTTTCCTCCATGTGCTTTGCGACGTATTTAAAGACGACGTGAAAATCCGTACCGCCGCCGCCCGCGGGGCGAATGACGAGAAATTCATCGAGGCTTGCAAAGGGCTTCGGTTCGATGATGGCGGCATCGAAAAAGCCGAGCCAGCCGCGCAGCTTGCCGTCGAACTGGTCAATGGCGCCTTTGATTTCGGCATAGGCGGCGGTGATCTGTTTGTCCGACATAGAGCCTGAGGTGTCGATCATAAAGAGGATATCGTGCACCTCGTCGGTTTGTCCCATTTCGTTAAAATCAGGCAAAAAGAAGGGGCTGTCTTGGAAGCGACGGTCGGGAGGCGAAAACGAATAGTCGTTGACTTCTTCTTGGATGAAATCGTTTAAGACGGTGCGCCAATCGGTTTGCGGCTTTCGCAGTTTTTCGAGCAAGCGCTTGGCAAACAGCGGCAACGTACCGCAGCCCTTGGCAGCGTTACGAATGGAGATGGCTTCGCACACTTCATCGAAATTTTTTACCCATACGTCGCGCATAACGCTGTCTTCGGCAAACTTGCCCCAGCTTGAATGGTCGTCCCACGAGTTGCCGTTTTTTTCTTCCTTCCCTCCCGACTGGCCTTTTTTGCCGCTAAACTCGTCGCCGGGAATCGGCACGGTTTTTTTCTTTTTTTGCACGGAGGCGGGCAGCATTTGATAGACCTCCTCGGCGGTGTACAAATGGCCTTCCTTGCCGTCGGGGGCTACGTGCATACTCGGGCCGTATTTGGACAGCGTGATAGAGGAAAGATTACCGCCGTTTTCCAGCATAATGTTGGAGTTAACAACAATATCGGCGGCGATGTTGTAGCGCTCGTTATCCAGCTTCTCGCCACGCATGCAGTGGCG
>JAZQTE010000056.1:0-1957 GCA_045630505.1 Acutalibacteraceae bacterium
GGCTTGCCGCTTTTTTGCAGCATCACCGCAACGTCGGCATCGTTTGCCGTCACACCGGCTTGCAGATCCGTTACCAGCACGATAACGTCGGCTTGCTCAATGGCAAGCTGCGCCTGACGGCGCATTTGCGATAAGATCACGTCGTCGGAATGCGGTTCGATACCGCCCGTATCCACCATCAAGAAGGTGCGACCGCGCCACTCACACGGAGCCAAAATACGGTCACGCGTGACACCGGGCGTATCCTTTACGATCGATAAGCGCTTCCCTATTAACTTGTTAAACAGGGTGGATTTTCCCACATTGGGGCGGCCAACCACCGCTACGATAGGTTTTGCCATACTCATTCACCTCGCAGTGCATCTACCAGCGACTCGCCATCGGCACCGATCACGAGCACCGGCACTCCCAACGCCTCTTCTAACACCTCGGGAGTCATATCGTCTAAAAAGCGGTCGCGCTCGTGCCGCAGCATTACGTCGGGTATCAGTACCCGATCGCAAGAAATACCCACCAATTGCTCGGCGATATCCTGCCCCGTCACCAAACCGGCTACGGTAATGGTTTCGCCCAAAAAGCGGTTTTCAATTGCTTTCACACGTACGCGCAGCGCAGGAAATTTTTCCGCTGCCCGCTTCGCTAAATCTTCTATTATCGGAGCTGCCGCCACGCCCGTTACGAGCACGGTGTCGGCAGCGGTTGCCTCGTTATCGTCGCACAAGGCCAGTGCTTCTTCAAACTGGGCACGAAGCAGTGCCGTCATACCCACGCCGTTTTCCAGCTGCGACATTTCTTCGTAAAATTCCGCTTCGGGAATGGAACGTTCGGCCTTAAGATACCATTCGTCGGCAGGGTATACCAACCGTGTTCCCAGTGTTTCAAGGCAGGTATTGCCAAACGCTTCCACCGTTTCCAGCACACGCACCGCTTCTTCCTTTGCGAACGGACGAAGTGGGGTAAGCCCTTCACGAAATTTCGTGAGTCCCACGGGCACCACGGCCACACTTTCCACCGCAGGTGCCAACGCCGCCAAATCACGCATACTGCGCTCCAGCTCTTCCCCGTCGTTCCATTCGGGGCAAAGCACCAGCTGGCAGCACATATGAATGCCTGCCTCCGCAAACTGTTTAAGCAATCCCAGCGTTTCCCCTGCAAAACGGTTGTTCATCATACGGCAACGCAATTCGGGGTTCGTGGTGTGCACCGAAACGTTTACGGGGCTGATATGCAGCGCCATAATACGGTCGATCTCGTGCTGCGTTAAATTGGTAAGCGTGATATAATTGCCGAACAAAAACGAAAGACGGCTGTCATCGTCTTTGAAATACAAGCTTTCACGCAAGCCCTTCGGCAGCTGATCGATAAAGCAAAATACGCACTGATTACGGCAGCTGTGCTGCTTGTCCATCAGATACGTTTCAAACTCCAAGCCAATATCCTCGTATTCCGGCTTGCGCAGGCGCACGGTACGCGTTCCTTTTTTTGTTTCCAACGTGAGCGTGAGCCGTTCCTCGGCCAGATAAAAACGGTAATCCAGCACGTCAACGATGGGTTGACCGTTCACCGAAACCAAGCGATCACCGGCACATATTCTCTTTTTTTCGGCAACACTGCCTTTTTCCACCGCTGTGATCGTTACCGCCATATCGGTTCTCCTTCAAACAATAAACAAAGGGTGCGCCCGTCCGGGACGCACCCTCTATTTTTCCTTGATTGGGGGCATTCGGGACCTGTGGTCTTCTTACTCCTCAACCTTGACGATCTGTCTGCCGTTGTAATAGCCGCAAGTTCCGCAAAGACGGTGCGGGCGTTTGAAAGCGCCGCATTGCGGGCATTTCACCAGCGCGGGAGCTTCCGCCTTCCAAACATTATTGCGTCTCTTGTCACGACGTGCCTTGGAGCTTTTTCTCTTCGGTACCGCCATCGTCAGCACCTCCTTAACATAATCAAAACTAAT
>JAZQTE010000057.1:0-7761 GCA_045630505.1 Acutalibacteraceae bacterium
CGCAACGAAGAAAATATCGTTGCTAAAGAATTCTGCTACGAGGGTGGTATTGCTTCGTTTGTGGAATTTATGAATAAGACTCGCGGATATCAGGCGTTACACGAGGATATTATTCATATCACGTACTCTGACGGTGATTCCATTGCGGAGGTAGCGTTCCAATATAACGACAGCTACAACGAAAATATTATTTCGTTTGCCAATAACATTCATACGATCGATGGCGGTACGCACGAAAATTCCTTTAAAACTGCCATTACCCGTATTTTGAACGATTATGCCTTGCGTCATAATTTGCTGAAGGAAGCGGATTCCAAGCTTAAGGGCGAAGACGTGCGTGAAGGCTTAACGGCCGTTATCAGCGTAAAGCTGAAGGATGCGCAGTTTGAAGGGCAAACCAAGGCAAAGCTCGGCAATACCTCTATGGGTAAGCTGGTAACGCAGCTGCTGAATGAAAAGCTGGTTCCGTATCTGGAAGAGCATCCTGCCGTGGGCAAAGCGGTGTTGGAAAAATCTATTAACGCTGCCCGTGTGCGTGAGGCTGCACAGCGTGCTCGTGATATGGCACGTAATAAAAAAGGACTTTCGGCCACCCGTATGCCCGATAAGCTCGCAGATTGCATTTGGAGCGACAGTGAGCGAACGGAAGTGTATATCGTTGAGGGTGACTCGGCAGGTGGTTCCGCCATTCAAGGACGTGACCGTAACTTCCAGGCAATCTTGCCGTTGTGGGGTAAAATGCTCAACGTGGAGAAGGCCCGTTTGGACAAGGTGTACGGTAATGAAAAGCTGGTTCCCGTGGTACAAGCCTTGGGCTGCGGTATCGGCGAAGATTTTGATATTTCGAAGCTTCGTTACGGCAAAGTTATCATTATGGCCGATGCTGACGTGGACGGTGCGCATATCAGTACGTTGCTGCTTACCTTCTTCTTCCGTTTTATGCGGCCGTTGATTGAAGAAGGCCACGTGTATATTGCACAGCCGCCGCTGTATAAGGTGTCGAAGGGTAAGCAGGTATTCTATGCTTTCTCGGATCCCGAGCGTGATAAGTACATTGCAGAGCTTGGCGGCAACGCCGATATTCAGCGCTACAAGGGTCTTGGTGAAATGGATCCCGAGCAGCTGTGGGAAACCACGATGGATCCCGTTTTCCGTACGATGCTGCGTGTGGAGCTTTCGGATGCCGAGGCGGCCGACGAAGCCTTTACCATTTTGATGGGTGATAAGGTGGAGCCGCGTCGTGACTTTATTGAGCGCAACGCGCAATACGTTTCGAATTTGGATATTTAATTATGGAAGAATTACAGGAAAAATTGGAATATGCGGTGGGGCTGACGCGTGAGGAATACGTGCGCTCCCAGCAGGTAGCCATGGGCGTGATACGCGGCAAGAGAATGAACGGACAGAAGCTCTTTTCTATTGCGATGCTGGTGATGTGCATTCTCACGGTGGGTGCCGAATACCGTTTAACGGGAATCGTTCCGGTGGACGTGGCGGTTTTGGTTACGTTGATGATTATTGCCGAACTGTGGGTAATGCTGGATACGCCGCGGCAGATTCGCAAATCGCAGGAGCTGGCCTACGATGCTACGTTATTCTCCGGCCACAATTTTAACGGTGCGTTGGAGGTTACCGAGCAGGGACTGACAAAGCGCACGGAAGATGAAACGACGCGTTTGAATTTTGCGCAGTGTATGGCGTATATTGAAACGGCGGATCAGCTGATGTTTTGTGTGGCAAACGGTAAATCCATTGTGATCCCTTCCCGTTGCTTAACACCCGAAGATGCAGAGCAAACCAAGCAGCTGGCGAAAGCTGCTATTCCTGCAAAAAAGCAGTACGTATTGGCGGAAATTGAACCGAAGTTGGAAAAGCGGTCACCTATTGGGCCGCTTACGGCAGAAAATGATGACGTGCTGCATTCGGTTTCGGTGGAATACACCGCAAACGAACTGAAATCTCAATTAACAGATACGGCGATCCGCGGATTTTTTGCTAAATTTCCTTCGAAAATGCTCACGGCGGTATTTTTAACCGTGGTATGCTTCTTTATAGCAGATACCATGCCGTTGCCGATGTTTTTATCGACGTTTATCGTGTTATTTATTGCCGAGATCATTATGGTGCGGTTGCGTGCCAAACGCGCGATCGCTTCGACTGACGGTGACGTGTGCCGCTTAACACTTACTCTCGCCGAGCGCACGCTCACGGTGACGGGTAAAGGGGAAAAAGCACGGCGTATTCGCGTACCGTGGGAACGGATCACCCGTGCGGTGGAGCGTCCTCGGGAAGTGGAATTTTTTGTGGAAAATTCCCGTATGGTGACGATCCCGAAACGGTGCATTCCCGATATGAATGTGTTTCGTGAAACCGTGGATGCCAAAATGAAACCGTAACGGCGGGAGGCGAGATACCGATGCAAGAGAATACGAATGCTCGCTTGCGTATGTTACTTGCAGGCGGAATGCTCACCGAAGCTGAAGGTAAGCGCTTTGGAGCGGTATTTTCCGGCAGACGGCGGTTTTTACCTATTTTTGGCTTTGTATTAGCGGCAATGCTGGTTACGGGGTATTTCCCTGCCATCATCTTTTCACAGCCGACGTGGTATGAAAAAGCGCTGGTGGTGGGCTTGCTGACAGCCGCCTCCGTATTAACGGTGGTTATGTTTATTTTGCTGCTGCGCTATCCCGATAAGCTGCGGCGGCAGCAATGGGAATTATATAAGGCCGATGAATCGCCGCGCCGCCTTCACGTATATGACGACCGCGTGACGGAATTTACAAAACGGTTTTCAAAAACGGTCTTTTTTAAAGACGTGAAAATAGCGGCGGAAACGGCCGACGGGTTTGCTATCAGCAACGGGGAAGCCTGCATTATCCTGCGTGCTGCGGATATGACGGCGTTTGATATAACGGCGTTTCGGTTGATGCTGGAGCAAAACGTTTCGGCTGATCGGTTGGTAAAAAGGTCGGTAGCCCTTGCCGGACGTGCCGTACCGCTTCCCATTCCTCACAAGGATGCTGTGGGCGGAGCGGAGATTATCGGTAAGACCGAATGTGAGTATACCGAAACGGAGCTGTATCACTCGGTATTCAAAAAGCGGTTGCAATTGCTTGTGGGAATGATCGCACCTGCGGCGTTATTGTTGGCTTTAACGATTGCGGCGTTTTTGGAAGAACCGCTGTTTTCAAAATTTTTCTTAACACAGTTTTTGGTGGTAAACACGCTTTGCTTTCTCATTGCTGTGTTGCAGCTGTTTTTTTCGGGACACCTTGCTGAAAAAAACATTGCTTTTCTGTTTACAACCGACGGTATCATCATTAGCTTTATGGGGAACTACCAATTTTTACCCAAGGAAGCGATCGTGTTTAAAAAGGTGAAGCAGGGTGTAGAAATTCGGTATTTAGAGCAGCCGCTTTTTCGGATGCCCGAGATAGCGAAGCAAGAATCGGTAACATTGGATAAGAAGAATGACTCGATCAATGAGTAAAGGAGAAACGGTTATGGACGAACAAACTACCGTACAGAACAAGCTGATCAACGTTGATCTGGAAAAGGAAATGAAAAAGAGGTTTTTGGAATACTCCATGTCGGTTATTGTGGCGCGTGCCCTGCCCGACGTGCGTGACGGCCTGAAACCCGTTCATCGCCGTATTCTGTATACGATGCACGAGCGTAATCTGACGCCCGATAAAGCTTACCGTAAGTGCGCCGACACGGTTGGCGCCGTGCTGGGCGGATATCATCCGCACGGTGATGCTTCGGTGTACGATGCGATGGTGCGTATGGCGCAGGATTTCTCCTTGCGGTATCCGCTGATCGACGGCCACGGTAACTTCGGTTCGATCGACGGTCATCCGGCCGCTGCCTACCGTTATACCGAGTCGCGTATGTCCAAAATGTCGTTGGATATGCTGGCCGATATTGAAAAGGAAACCGTGGATTTCGTGCCGAACTACGACGACCGCTTGGAGGAGCCCGTGGTGCTACCTTCGCGGTTCCCGAACCTGCTGGTGAACGGTTCTACCGGTATCGCCGTGGGTATGGCCACCAACATTCCGCCGCACAACCTGCGCGAAGTGGTGGACGCGATTTGCTTGCTGATCGATAATCCCGAAGCCGATATGGCCGAGATTATGGAATACATTAAAGGACCCGATTTCCCCACGGGCGGTGTTATTATGGGGTATTCGGGTATGCGTGCGGCGTATGCCACGGGACGTGGACGTATTATCGTGCGTGCCAAAACGGATATTGAGGAGCACGGTGATCGGTATCGCATTGTCGTTTCCGAAATTCCGTATCAGGTAAATAAGCTGAATCTGGTGAAATCCATTATTGATCTGGTAGACGATAAGCGCATTGAAGGTATCCGCGACGTAGTGGACCATTCCAGCCGCGAGGGTATGCGCATCGTGATCGATCTTAAACGAGATGCCAATCCGCAGGTGGTGCTTAACCAGCTGTTCTCCTACACGCAGATGCAGGTGACGTTTGGCGCGATCATGCTGTCGTTGGTGGACGGTGTGCCGCGTGTGCTGACGCTGAAGCAGATGCTGGAGGAATATATTAAGTTCCAGTGCGAGGTTATCACTCGCCGCACGATGTTTGATCTTAAGAAGGCCAAGGAACGCGAGCATATTGTGGAAGCGTTGAAGGTGGCGGTGGATTTCATTGATAAGGTGATCTCCATTATCCGCAACTCGGCCGATCCGAGTGAAGCCAAAAAAGGCCTTATGGAAGCGTTTGGGTTTGATGAAATTCAAGCCGCTGCCATTGTGGCGATGCGCTTGGGGCAGTTGTCCGGTCTGGAACGCCAAAAGATTGAAGACGAATTGGCAGCGCTTCGTGCAAAGATTGCCGAGTTTGAAGAAATCTTGGCCGACAAACGCAAGATTCACGCCATTGTGAAGGATGAATGCCTGAAAATGCGTGATAAATACGGTGATGATCGCCGCACCGAAATTTCCATGGTTTCGGGTGAGGTGGATATTGAGGATCTTATCCCCGAAGAGGAGTGCTTGCTCACGCTGTCGCAGCGCGGCTACGTGAAGCGTCAAACGCTGGATGAGTACAAGGCGCAGCACAAGGGCGGTAAGGGTATTAAAGCGACCAACAACCGTGACGAGGATTTCACCGAAACGATGTTCCTCTGCTCCAGCCACGATATGGTAATGTTCTTCACCACGGCAGGGCGTGTGTATCGCTTGAAGTGCTACGAAATTCCCGAGGGCTCGCGTACGTCGCGCGGTATGAACATCATCAATCTGTTGCCGCTGGCGGCGGATGAAAAGGTGAGCGCGATGATTCGCGTGGCGGAATTCAGCGAAGACCAATATTTGTGTATGATCACGCGCAAGGGTATCATTAAGCGCACGCGTTTGGATGCCTATTCCAACGCACGTAAGAGCGGCTTGATTGCCGTTGATTTGGACGAGGGCGACGAATTGGCTTGGGTACAGGTGACCGACGGTTACCAAAAGCTGCTCGTGGGTACCCGAGGCGGTATGGCGATCTGCTTCGACGAAAACGATGCTCGCGTGGTGGGACGTACCGCCCGCGGCGTGAAGGCCATTACGCTTGATGAAGGCGACGAAGTGGTGGGTATGGCCGTTTGTGAGCCGGATAAGCTGTGGCTGACGGTGACGGAAACGGGCTTTGGCCGTTTGAGTGAATTGTCCGATTATCGCGTGCAATCCCGTGGCGGTAAGGGACTTACCAACTATCACACCGAGGAGTACGGTAACGTGGCGGCGGTGCGTATGGTTTCGAATGATGAAGACGTGATTATGATTTCGGCGGGCGGTATTGTGATTCGCACGCCCGTGAGCGAAATTCGTCAGTGCCGCCGTCCTTCGAAGGGCGTAACGGTGATGAAATTCCGTGAAGAAGGCGACCGCATCGTATCGTTGGTGCAAACGCCGCACGAGGAACCCGAGGAAGCCGAAGCCGAAACGGCAGAAGCACCCGTGGAAGAATAAGTATAAAAACGAAGGAGAGATCAATATGTCGAAAGTGATTGCAGCCATATCGACACCGATCTCTCCTTCCGGTTTAGGGGTTATTCGCGTGTCGGGCGAGCTGGCGCCGGCCGTGTGTGAACGGGTGTTTGCACCGTTGAATGCCGAAAAGCAACTAACGGCGCTCGGTGGATACCGTGCTGTATACGGACACGTATTTGACACGGAAGGAACCATCGACGAGTGTGTGGCCACGGTGTTTCGTGCGCCGCACAGCTATACGGGAGAAAACGTGGTGGAGCTTTCCTGCCACGGCGGCGTGTATTTGCTGCAGCGCACGCTGCGCGCACTGTTTACGGCAGGCGCTTCTCCTGCCGAAGCAGGAGAATTTACCCGACGTGCTTTTTTGAACGGCAAAATGGATCTCACCCGTGCCGAAGCGGTGATGGATCTGATTGCTGCCGAGGGGCGTTTGGCGGCGAAAACGGCGCTTTCCTCTCGCGAGGGTGCTGTTTTCCGTGCATTACAGCCCGTAAAGCAGCAATTGATCGATCTGCAAGCACAAATTGCGGCCTTTGTGGATTATCCCGATGATGATATTCCCGAGTTGGCGCCCGAGGAGCTGCAAGCCTCGCTTTCCGAAGCGCTTACGGTGCTTCAAAAATTACTGGCAACGTACGATGCAGGGCGGTTGCTTCGTGCAGGCATTGATACGGCGATCGTAGGAAGCCCCAACGTGGGAAAATCTACGCTGATGAATTGTTTGGCAGGACACGACCGCAGTATCGTTACGGCGGTGGCCGGAACCACGCGTGACGTGGTGGAGGAGTCCGTGCGTGTGGGCGAGCTTACGCTGAGGCTTTCGGATACCGCCGGTATTCGTGAAACCGACGATGAGGTGGAAGCCATCGGCGTGGAGCGTTCGCGCAGACGGTTGGAAACAGCGGCACTGGTGCTGGCGGTGTTTGACAGCTCGCGGCCACTTTCTGAAGATGATAAAAAGCTGATCGACGAGCTGCCGAAAAGCACCACGATCGCGGTGTTGAATAAGCAGGATCTGGAAAATAAGATCGATAAGGCGTACGTTGAAAGCAAAATCAGCCGTGTGGTGTGTATGCAGGCGGCAAACGGCGGCGGCAAGGAGCAATTGGCGCAGGCGATTGCCGAGGTGACAGGCGTGGAACGCTTGGACGGTGCCGAGCCGATCTTGGGAACCGAGCGTCAGCGTGATTGTGTGCGCCGAGCCGAAGCGGCTTTGTCCGAAGCGTTGGAGGCTATTGCCATGGGGCTCAGCCAAGACGCCGTTGGTGTGAGTATTGACGGGGCGTTGTCGGCGCTGTTGGAGCTTACGGGTGAACGCACCACCGAGGCGGTGGTAGACGGTATTTTTGCCCGATTCTGTGTGGGAAAATAAGGAGTGAGCGGTATGAATATCAAAGTAACGGTAAAAACCCCGTTAGAGAAAATTCGGTATTGTGTGTTGGATACGGAAAAGGACGCGGAACAGCAATGGAAAGAAGTGCTGGCTATTCGTGACGGTGAAGGGTTTTCGGTGGACGTGCGTGAAAACGAGATCCGTTTGGTGGATTATTTTGCAGGGGAAACGCGTGCCGTTTTTGAAATTTTAAAAAAACAAGAAACGACGTTGCCCGTTTCATTAAAGTGGACAGAAGAATAAAAAAGCGCCGAGTCGGAAGACTCGGGGCGTTTATCGTTTTAAAGATCAGTGAGCGAGCAGGGTGGTACCGGCCATATCGGGGGGTTGGTCCAAGCCAAGCAGTTCCAGGACGGGGGGGGGGAA
>JAZQTE010000058.1:0-4207 GCA_045630505.1 Acutalibacteraceae bacterium
ATAATTTCACTTACCAAAAAATCACCATCCTTTAGGTTTATTATAGCATAAAAGCGGTGGAGGGGCAAGGAAAAGTGAAATATCGGGTTTGCCGATGTGAAATAATGACCTGCGGTCATTGTGAAATTTTGTGCTTACGCAGAAAGTGAAATGAAATAAATCCTCTCACGCCCGCAGGCATTTCACGTTGCGAAGCAACATTTCACGCACGAAGTGCATTTCACAAATCCCGCAAGGGATTTATTTCGTTGAAAAAAGAGAGCAAGTCTTTCGACTTGCTCTCTTTTTTCTGGCTCCCCCAGTTGGACTCGAACCAACGACACTGCGGTTAACAGCCGCATGCTCTACCGACTGAGCTATGGAGGAATATATGTGGGGAAATATTGGCCCCACGTTTGGTGACCCGTACGAGATTCGAACTCGTGTTGCCGGCGTGAGAGGCCGGAGTCTTAGGCCACTTGACCAACGGGCCGAATGGTACACCATCAGGGACTCGAACCCTGGACACCCTGATTAAGAGTCAGGTGCTCTACCAACTGAGCTAATGGTGCGTGTCAATTGCTTGATTATAATACACTATCATTCGGCCGTTGTCAAGTATAATTTTTAAAAAATTTTATCTTTTTTTCTTTTCGCTATTTGTTGCAGCTCCGAACGACGAATACAGCCTGTAAGCAACAGAAAAATTGCGTAGAATATGGCCAAAGAAAGTATCCCCGTTATTGTGAGGATTATTCCGTTAACCGTGCGCAACCAAGGAAGCTGTGTGAATCCGATTGCGATCACCGAGGCCAGTGATGCGGAAATGATCGGTAAGACACCCCAATTCTTCCAATCGAAAACGGTTTCGGTAACAGTGAGCAATCGGCGCAGATTGAGAAACGACGTGAGCAGATTACTGAAAACCATAATGAGTAAAAAGCCGCCCATGCCAAGTGAAGGAACGGCAATTAAAATCAATCCGATGCGCGATGAGGAATCAAGCAGACTGTATTTGAGAGAACTGTTTTGCTGATTGAGCCCTTTGAGCATACCGTCAACAATGCTTTCCGTGTACATAATGGGTGTCAGTGGCGCCAACACGCGCAAATAAATGCCGACCTCGTTGCTGTTATAAAATAGCAAACCCAATTCACGGGAGAAAACCAAAAATACCGTTCCAATAAGCGTGGAGCTGAGCAACGTAATGCGAAGCGCCTTCCGCACAGCTTCGCGAATTACGGATTGTCGGTGCAGTGCGTTGGCGGAAGATAATTCGGGAATGAGCAGCGTGGACATTGCCGACAAAAACGAAGCAGGGAAGAAGATGAGCGGCAAGGCCATGCCCTTTAAAGCACCAAACTGTGACAAGCCTTGCTCTTTAGAACCGCAATATACAGCAATGCGATTGGGAACCAGTAAATTTTCTACGGTTCTTAACGCCGTGTTGAGATACCGTCCTGCGGTGATGGGTGCGGCAATGGCAAGCACGCGCTTTACGACCGAACGTGGCAGATCGTCTTCGCTTGGTGCTTCTCTCTGTAAGCGACGAAGATCGCGCCGATAGCCAATGGCCAAGCAACCGCAAGATACCCATTCGGCTACCGTGTCACCGATCATCACTGCCAAGCAGGCGGCTGCCAAGCCTTTTGCAGCAAAACGGTCAATTAAAACGGCAACCACACCAATGCGTACCGCTTGCTCGATCAACTGTGAATGGGAGTTGCCTTCCACTTTGCGGCGAGCAATGAAATATCCTCGCAGGCAGGAGGAGATTCCCATCGACGGTAAGCTGAACGATAACATACGCAGCGCGGGTGCGGCACGAACGTCCTTAATCCAATAGACGCTGATAAGGTCGGCACCGAAATAGAGGATCGCTGTGGAGAACAAACCGATAAGCAAGCTGAGTATAATGGCACGGCGCAAAACGTGGCGTGCCGAACGAAAATGCTTTCGCACCAATTCGTCGGCAACCAACCGTGTTACCGCCGTGCTGATTCCTGCGGTGGCAAAGGTGGCGCCGAGTACGTAAATGGAAAAGATGAGCTGATATAGCCCCATACCCTCGGCGCCGATCTTTCCCGACATATACACGCGGAAGAACATGCCCACAGTACGCAGGATCAGTGACGTCACTGTGAGAATGACGGCGTTTTTAAGAAAGACAGAACGGTTACGCATGGTTGTACCACGTTGCCAGATGATTCCAAAACGGACGGTCTACCACACCCGTCTGCGGAAATCCGCTAAGCTGCTGTGCCAGCCTCACACGTTCTTCGGTGGGAGCATCGTAAATGCCGTTTACGATTAAAGCATCAAGCCCTTCGGCTTCCCCCAACGTGTTCAGCATTGCTTGCAAAATGTATACGGTATTACTGCGATCTCCCGTGCGAATCGAAAAGGGCGCTGCAGGAAATACGGAAAGCGGCACGGCTTTTGTAAACAGCGACAAGGCTTCTGCATAATCCTGCACCAAGCGCTCCCAAGTGCGGCTGTCGACCTGCCCCGTAACGGGTAATTGGTTTGCTGCCTGATACATACGTACGGCCTCGGCGGTTTCGGGGCCGAAAATACCGTCTACCGCCAATTCGCGGTGGTTATTATCTAGCAGTGCGACGGCACGCAAATATTCTTGTAATTCTCGTACGTGTTCGGTGTGTTGCCAATCGGTATAGGTCACGGTATCACCTCCTGCATTAACGTATATCCCGGATTTTGTCCGGTTTGCCGTTCCATACCCACGGTAAGGTCTTCGTAAAGCGAGGCAATGCGGTTCCAGGTAACAGCTCCCACCAAGCCGTTCGGCGATAATCCAAACTCCCGTTGAAAGGCCTCCACCGCGGTTTGCGTTGCTTCGTCAAAGGTGCCCGTAACGGTCACGGTGGGAATGGTGGGATACGTGCGCGAAATCACGGCGAGATACTCCTGCAAAAATCGCACGTATTGCCCCGCAGAACCCAAAACAAGCGGCTGGCCGGGGTAGGGGGCCACGCGGTTTTCGGGGAGCTCCAACGTGTCAATAATGCCGCGATAGGCGCGGTGGAGTTCTTCCCACGTTTGTTCGCCCACCACGCCGTCCGCAGGCAGTCCAACGACGTTTTGAAAGGCAATGACGGCGGCTGTGGTGACAGCGTCAAAATCGCCGTTTACAGGGATGATAGGCACGGTGTCGTAAAAATTGCCAACCACCGCCAAAAAATATTGAACTACGCGCACGTCGTCGCCACTGTCCCCTTTGCGTAATACCTCGGAAAATTGCTTACGAATATCCTCCAGTGCAATTCCTTCGGAATCCAGCTCTGCCAGCCGCTTAACACTGTTATACAGAAAGGTGATGCGATACCACGTTTCTTTGCCGATGATCCCGTCTTCCGTTAATCCGAAAATACGCTGAAACGCCCTCACAGCCTCGTCGGTGGACACGGCGAACACGCCGTCGAGCGTGTCGATTTTTGGTATGGCAGGATAATTGTGAGAAATGCGATTCAATTGAATTTGCTTCGTGAGCACGTCGTTGCCGTTGTCGCCAAGACGGAGAGGGCGACCGGGGTAGGATGGCTGGTTATCGTTAACGGGTGCATCGGTGACGAGCTCAATATCGTTGCCGTAATATTGCTGTAAGATCTCAAAAGAGTCCAGCCCTTGCTCGGCAAGCGATACAGTTCCCCATTGTGAGAGTCCCTCGCACGTGGTGGTTGTGCCGTTACAATATTGGGTGAAATAGGGCTCAATGTTACCTGACTTTCTCACGTAATCGTTGAATATCTCATCTACCAAGCGGCTGATATTATCGAATATATCGCGGTTTTGAACGTATGATTGGTCGAATTGCGTGGCGTTGGTAATATCAAAATCATAGCCGCGGCTGCGGTACCATTCGGTGTATACGCGATTGAGCGCAAACGATATCTGCGCAAAAATGTTGGCGCGCAGTGCGCTTATGGGCCACGTGGGATAGATCTCACTGGATGCCACATTTTTTATGTACTCGGGAAACGGTACCGTTACGTTTGGTGCGTTAGCATCGGGCGGCCCAAGATGAACGGTGATGGTTTCGGGAATAAAGGGTATATCTGCCATCAGTGCTCCTCCTTATAACGGTGTTTTGGGGGTGGAAAATTCCAATTCGGTTTCGTTTTGGTCTTCAAACTCGGGCAGTGGAATCATCGAAACGGGCAACACGGTTTTAATGCCGCCGTACAAGGGAATGCCCGTGTTTTTTACC
>JAZQTE010000059.1:0-2378 GCA_045630505.1 Acutalibacteraceae bacterium
TTCCCTTCGAGCATCTGTTCGTACAGGAGGAGCTGATGATGCCCATTCTGGGTATCGTCCGTGTCAAGGACATTGACGAGGCCATTGACTTGGCTTGCAAGGCCGAGCATGGCAACCGTCACACCGCTCACATGCACTCCAAGAATATTGATAACCTGTCCCGCTTTGCGCGTGCCGTGGAAACCACCATTTTCGTCAAGAACGCTCCGTCCTATGCCGGTATCGGCTTCGGCGGCGAAGGCCACGCAACCTTCACCATCGCAGGCCCCACGGGCGAGGGTATCACCTCGGCTCGCAGCTTCACCCGTCAGCGCCGCTGCGTGATGGCCGACAGCTTCAGAATTATCTAAGATTTAAGTAAGGAGGCCACTCTTATGGCTTACGATCCGAAATTACTCGAAGAAATCGTGCGCTCGGTGATGGCGATCGCCAACCAAGACGAAACCGATACCGTGCCCGTCGGCGTGTCCAACCGCCACATTCATTTGAGTAAGGAAGATGTGGAAACGCTGTTCGGTGCAGGCTACGAGCTCACGCCGCTTAAGGATCTGTCCCAACCCGGCCAGTTCGCCTGCAAGGAAACGCTCACGCTCATCGGCCCGTCGCTGCGTCCCATCGAAAACGTGCGCGTGCTCGGCCCCGTGCGTAAGGCGTCGCAGGTGGAGATCTCCCGTACCGATTCCTTCGTGCTCAAGGTCAAGCCTCCCGTGCGTGAATCGGGCGATATTAAAGGCTCCGCCCCCGTCACCATCGTTGGCCCCAAGGGCGTGGTCACGCTCAAGGAAGGCTGCATCATCGCCAACCGCCACATTCATATGAGCGAGGAGGAAGGCGCGGCCTTCGGCCTGAAGGACGGCGATTACGTCACGGTGGAAGCAAACGGCGAACGCCGCACCACCTTCTACGACGTGCAGGTGCGTGTCAACAAAGCCTTCCGCTTGGAAATGCACATCGATACCGACGATGCGAACGCCGCCGGCATCGGCAACGGCGCCAAGGTCAAGGTCATTAAATAAGAAAAAGGAAGCGCAAAGCTTGCGCTTCCTTTTATTTTTTTTACAATCTCAACCCAACACCGTAGGGGCCGTAGCCCCGGCGCCCCACCAAATTCTGCACAATCTCGTTACGGGACGTCCGGGGGCCGTCCCCTACAAATCCGCTTCGCTGCGTCCCCATAAAGCCTATCCGTTTGCGGTGCTCACATAGCCTCCCCTGTGTAAGGGGAGGTGTCTGCGGCACACCCGCAGACGGAGGGGTTGTATGAACACCGACAATCCCCCAGTCACGACTTCGTCGTGCCAGCCCCCTTTACACAAGGGGGCCTTCTCGGTGCACACCAATTTCGCGAGTGGACCGAGCCGCAGCGAGACCGCGTCGTCGGCCCGCAAAATTCTGCACAATCTCGTTACGGGACGTCCGGGGGCCGTCCCCTACAATCTAACATCAACACCGCAGGGGGGCGCCTCCCACAAGGGGACTCTTATTTTTTGTCTTATACCGTAACAAGCAGAACCGTTTTCTTCTTTTTTATGGCATAATCCAAGGCGATTTTTGTACCGCTTTTACGGGCTATGGGGGCGTTGGTCGGATCGTAATATACCACACAATAGCCGCTGCTATCGATCATCTCATAGTTGCGCTCAATATAAGAGGCGCGGCCGGCATTCCGTACTCTTTCAGGATAGTAGGTATCCTCGTAGGCTTCCAACAAATACTGCTTATATTGTTCGCTGATATGTGGAAACTCCGCTCGCACGTAAACTCGTTTTATGTGCGAGTGCTTTTCTTTTGTTTCGGTTACAAGTTCAAGGCATAAACTGTCAAAACGACTTTTACTTCCAAAAAGAAATGTATCTACGTGCTTTTCCTCAATCAAGCCCTCAATGATCCCGATAAGCTGTGCTTTCAATTCCTCGGTTTCGTTTATCGTTCGATGTCCGAAAAAGCAGCATACGTTTCTATTCACAATGCATCACCCACAAAAGTTTACCATATATGGTCTAAAAAGTCCATATATGGTCGTTTCGGCTTCTCTAAAAAGCATACACTTTAGGTAGAACTTTTTAGGAGAGAGCGTATGGATACAAGAAAAGCCGTGGCAAACAGATTGTTGGAGCTGTGTGAGCAAAAGAAATTATCGGTGAATGCGCTGGCGAGAATCGCAGCCGTGCCACCTTCCACCCTGAAGAATATCATTAACGGCGGCAGCAAGAACGCAGGCGTGGTCACGCTTAAAAAATTGTGTGACGGTCTGGATATATCGCTTTATGATTTTTTCAACACAGAAACGTTCAAAACGTTGGAGCAAGAAATTCAATAATGCCTTACGCGCAAAACAAACCACCCCGATGCGGCTGCATCGGGGTGGTTGCTTATAC
>JAZQTE010000060.1:0-1870 GCA_045630505.1 Acutalibacteraceae bacterium
GCGTGATTACGCCATACTGCTTGCCAATCTGAACGCCGTGCTGGAGGAGCAAAAGAAGACCGAGGCCGTGAGTGCGTTTGACGGCTACGATTTCTCCTTAAGCGTGGGTGAGCATTATCAAAACTGCGATCCCACCGCCGTGGGCTTGGTTCAAATTCAACGGGCACACGACAATATCGCAGCCACGCTGCTGAACCAAACCGAGAAGGCCAAGGATATTTTGTATTCGATGGTGTTCGGCTACGTGACCGCCAACTGGTACGATTTCTTCCTCAAGTGCTTCCGTGGAGACGAGGATCCCTTCCTCTATCTGGCTTGCTACGAAGCCGACAGCGAGCATTTCGACGGCGGTATGCTTCGCAGCATTCTGCGCCTTGCCTACGAATTGGAGGACGGCGCGAAATTTATGACGTTCCTGCAAAACTGCGCGGATACCGTGCTTGCCGAAGGCAAAAAGCTGTACACGCCCATTGAGCACGCCCTTTCGCTGTACAAGCAGCAGCTGTATCTGAACCTTCCCCAAACGATGTTTGAGGGACATTTCCTGCTGCTGCCGTTTGAAGAAAAATCCGTGCTGGAGCCGTGCTTCCGCAGCACCGTCAGCCGTATTGTGGACGAAGCGCCTCACGCCACGTATTCGTGTGCGATGCTGGTGGGCTCCATCTCGGCCTCGAACAGCGTGATGAGCGAGCTGTGGCAGGCGGCTATGGAGGCTTTCGAGGAAGCCGACGACCGTACCGCTTCCCTGCTGTTCTCCGTGCTGAGAAGCCTGAACAAGACCTATAAGATCTACAACGGCGCTCCGCCGAGCCACACGAGCGAGCCCACCGAAACGTACGAAGCGCTGATGCGTGTAAGCGGTGCGTTTGCCGGTGATGAAACCATTTTGAATAAAATCAAGGGCGAAAACTTCCATACGTGGAGCTGCCTGAATATGGCGTTGCAGCTGCTGTATTCGAAGCGTGCCGGCGAGATCGACCGCCTGCGCGGACTGTTGTCTGAAGCCAATACGGAGCTGGTGGATGCGCTGCTCACACTGGTGAGCGACACCGCCTCCGACGACGATAAGATCTCGGCTATTCTTTCGGTGCGCGACGAGGTGGGACGCGGTCTGCTGTGCTACCTTGCCCGTTGGTGGAACACCAAGGAAAGCTGCTACTATGTGCTGAAGGAAAAAATCTCGGCCGATATTCTTAAAAAGCAGCTGATCGAGGTGACGGCGAACAACGACAAGCTGTTCCTGTACTCGCCGCCGGAAACCTTTAAGGTGCGTCACTTCCTTTGCTGGAAGCCCGAAAACATCAACAAGGAGCGTGGCGTGGCGGCAAGCAAGCCGAAGGCTGTTTCCACACAGCAGGACACGGCACCCGAGGTGATCTCGACGCCCGAAACCACCGTTTCCGTGCAGTCGCTGTCGTTTGTGACGGCGCTGGAGCCGCTGCTTGAAGCACCCGATACGCCCGAAGCCTTGCAGGCCGCGCGCAGCAAGTTCACCCGTATCGGTGCGCAAAACAACCAAGCCCGTTTGGAGCTTAGCGAGCAGCTGTACCGTATGGCGCTCGCACGGGAGGCCGATGCCACAGCGCTGGTGGATGCGGCGTTGGATTACGGTGTAGACCTCTATTACGTATATCTCGACGGCAACGAATACGCCAAGGCGCGCAATATTCTGTTGGAAATGGCGGCCGTGTATACGCCTGCGGCGAAGGGTGTGGGCGCGCAAGCCCTCAAGGAGGCCGTGTGCCGCACCGCCCTTTACAATCTGCTTAACAACAGCTACACCTCCGTATGCGAAATGGCGGAGGCGTATGCCAATCACAAGCCGCAGTTTGCCAAGCTGCGTGCGATGCTCCCCTCACAGATGGAGGAG
>JAZQTE010000061.1:0-2272 GCA_045630505.1 Acutalibacteraceae bacterium
CAAGCTGTGCGAAACGCTGTCGATGCTGATTCAAAAGGAGATCGGCAGGCTCAACCGTCATCCGCGCTTGGAGATCACCGTGTTTGACAAAACCGTGCCGAGCAACTTCGGCTACCTTTACGGGTTGGTGAAAAATATCGGCGGCGATGCGGCCGAGGAAGTGACGTTGCGCTTGGATTGCAACAACGGCTACGTAAGCGAGCCGCACGCGCTGCCCCGTTTGGAAAAGGGTGAGGAAGCGGCGTTTGAGATCTACTATACGTCGCCTGCAGGCACCGCACAGCTGACGTACGAGCTTTCCGCCATCTATCACAACAACAAGGCCGAAAGCTATTTGCAGCATCAGAAGGGGCTGCTCACGGTGGAGGCGGCCGAAGAAGCCGACCTGCCCACCGAGCTGTTCTCGGATACCGATAAGACCATCGACCTGAAGGATTTTATTCTGCAGCCCAACGGCTCCGTGGTGAACGAAAACTTCTTCGGACGCCGTGCCGAGCTGGGTACCGTTCATTCCATCTTCGTGGAGGGCGGCTTCTCGCACTACAAGAATATGCTGGTGAAGGGTATTCGGCGTGCAGGTAAAACGTCGGTGCTGAACTATTTGATCGCCTACGCCCGTTTGAAATGCGACGACGCCGTGGCCGTGTACGTTGATTGCTCCAGCGTTAACGGCGCCGGCACACCCGTGCGTGATATTTTCGTGGAGCGTGTGATCGCGGAATGCCGCGCGCTGAATCCCGATGCCGCGTGGGACGTGCTGGAGCAAAAATGGAAGACGTCGATGGCGGATTGCCGTTCGGCCGATCTGCAATACTTCTATCGCGAGCTTAAGGAGTACAACGGCGGCCGCGGCTTGCTGCTGGTGCTCGACGAGTTCGACATTTTGCTGGAGCAGGTTGAAACGCATCAGGGTATGGATGCCATCAACGGTATGCTGCTGCCGTCGCTGCGTGAGCTGATCAACAGCGCCAACTGTCAAGACGCCGTACATTTGGTCATCTGCGGTTCCAACAAGCTCATCCGTTACAACGACGCCGTTACCTATAACCAATTCTTCGAGCAATTCGGCACCAACGTGATGCCGATCGGCCATTTCCCCAAGCGGGATATGGAGGATATGATCAAATCGGCTTGCGGCAAGCACCCTGCCATCACCTTCCCGCAGGAAACGGTGGACTGGGTGTGGAAGTACACAAGCGGTATGGTGTGGTATTCCAAGATGCTCGTCAACGTGGCGCTTAACCGTGCCGTTTCGCTGGGGCGCAGCACGGTGTATCCTTATGACGTAGCCGAAGCCGTGGTGTCGCTGGTGGCTAAGAGCTTCCTGTTTAAGAGCGTGCTGGAAAACTGCCTGCCGAACGAACGCCGTATGCTGGATGCGCTGCAAAGCCTCACCGCCACCGCCACCGAATACGTGACCGTGACACGGCTTTCGGAGCTGCTTGCCGATGAATTTACAAGCGAAGAGCTTGGCGGCTTTATTCGCGCACTGGAGAACATTCAAATTCTCGAACGGCGCGGCGCCTCCGTCCGCTTCGCCACGGAATTGTATTGGCATTTCTTCCGTGAGCATTTCTCAAGCTCCAACAGCTATAAGCAGCGAGCCGAGCTTCCTGCCGTATTCAAAGAAAACAACTGACGTAACATAAAAGGAGAATCACTATGAATCCGTTTTCCCCCAACGCGATGCCCGTGCGTGATTCGCAGCGGCTTCTGTTTCGAGAAGAAACGGTTGACAAGCTGCACAATTGCATCAACTCGCGCAGTCAAACCGTGGTGCAGGGTGTGGAAGGTGTCGGCAAGACGTCGCTGCTGCAAAGTGCGTTTGACCTGACGTATCGCCGTGAGCAGGCCTGCTCGGGCGTGCTGATCACC
Organism: Acutalibacteraceae bacterium; assembly: GCA_045630505.1. Lineage (GTDB taxonomy): Bacteria > Bacillota > Clostridia > Oscillospirales > Acutalibacteraceae > RGIG3009. The sequence goes on from JAZQTE010000061.1 coordinate 1,876, forward strand.
CCCGTGAGCACCTTCCCCGAAAAGGACGAGCTGGACGACGAAAAGGTGTACGATTTCTTTATCGACGCCATTATGGGTGCGTTAGAGGTTCTTGAATTTTGCGGCGACACCGAAAAGGAAGCGCTTTACGGAAAATTGTATCCCGTTTGCAGCGCCATTAAAAACGATCCCTCCAAGCCGCCCGAAAAGCGTCTTCGCGAGTTAAAAAACAAGCTCATCAGCAACGGCGGACTGCACGTGGTGATGGTGATCGATAACTTTGAGCATTTCCTGCTCTCGCCCAATGTGAAAATGGAACACCACGAAGCGCTGCGCAGCAAGCTGGACGTGGATACGCTCCAGTTCGTGGTGGCCACCAACTACGACCTGAACAAGGATACGCTCCCTCAAAACGTCA
>JAZQTE010000062.1:0-1112 GCA_045630505.1 Acutalibacteraceae bacterium
CGAAAACGGTATACCGTTTTCGGGGGCGTTTGCAGTCACGTTATTTTATACTTCCTCAAACAGCACCAGCGCCTGCGTGATGCGGCGTTCGGCCAATTCCTCGGCGCTCACCAGTACGTACAAATCGAAATCGTCCTCAATAAATGAGGACTCGGCGGTGGTGATGCGCAGCAGCGGCACGCTGTATTCGGGATATTGCTCCACCCATTCGAAGCTGTCAGCCGAGATCTCGTAAAGATCCAATTCGCCGCCCAGCACTATGCCTTCGTCGTCGCTGTCGTCGCCTTCCTCGTAGCGGCTTTCCATCAGCCCGAAGGCGTTATCCGCAGCGGTAAAGAAATCGCCGAGCGGCTCCTCCTCGTCGTAATTTACGGTATCGTAAAACCGCACCGCGATATGGTTTTCGTCGTAGATGCCGCTTTCGCACACGTCGTTCGACACGAAGATCTGCAGGATGCCGCTGTCGGGCAGGTTCAGCACGTTGGAAACTTCTCCCAAATTCAACTGGAACAGCAGCGTCATTCGTTCGCCGTAGCCGTCGGTGGGAAGCTCCTCGCCGCTCGGCAGATAGGGCACTCCCAGCGTTTTGGTGGCAAACAATGGTGCGTGCTCGTCACAAAAATACGTTTCATCTCTCAGCAAGCGTACAGATTCCATAAAGCGCCTCCTTCTTATTCTCTTCGTCAGTATACCACACGTTTCGCGCCTTTTCAAGTAAATGCTTGAAAAGCGATAACGGGTGTGCTATACTGTACGGTGTGAAAGCGAGGCGTTTTTTAATGCGTAAAATTGCAACCGTATCCCGTGTGCTGCTGTGGATCACGCTGGTGCTGTCCGTTTTCTTTCAAACGGTAGCGATCATCGGTATCAAGCTGTACGAAACGTCGTATAAAACGGGCCCCTTTGCGATCGCCACGGTACTGATCACGCTGTGCGTGCTGCTGTTTTTCATCCTGCGCCGCGGCAAGCTCATTCCGCTCATCGCCGCCGCCGTGCTCGGCGTGTGCTTCATTTTCCTCGCCGCCTCGATGCACGAATTTTTCGGTGCCCCCACGGGCGTTACGCCGAGCGGCGAGTATATGACGGGCTTCGAAGCCGTATTTAAGCACGGT
>JAZQTE010000063.1:0-1842 GCA_045630505.1 Acutalibacteraceae bacterium
GAGGGGTTGAGTGAGAATGCGGCGGACAGTGCTGAAAGCCGTGCGTATTACTGCGAAGTGATCGAGGACGAGGCCGAAAAGCTTACGCAGATGCTTTCTAAACTGACGATGCTGATGCAGCTGGAATCGGGCGGAGAAGAATTGCTGATCGACCGCTTTGATATTACGGAATTATTAAAACGGCTGTTGCACCGTTATACGCCGCTGTTTGAAGAAAAAGGCGTAACGGTGCCTCTGCTTCCCGAAGAACCCTGTTCGGTATGGGGTGACGCCGTTTTGATTGAAAACGTGGCGATCAACTATTTAACGAACGCGCTTAACCACGTGACGGATGGCGGCGAGATTCGGCTTTCGTTACAGCCTACGGAACGCGGTAACGTGCGCGTGTCGGTTTTCAATACGGGCGAGCATATTCCCGAAGAAGATCTATCGCATATTTGGGAAAGCTTTTACAAGGTGGACAAAGCCCGTACACGTGCTTACGGCGGAACGGGCATCGGGTTATCGGTAGTGGCGGCCGTTATGAATGCTCATACTATGCCGTTCGGGGCCGAGAACGTCGAAGGTGGCGTTGTATTTTGGTTTGAGCTTTCGGCAAAGTAAGGAGAAAAAAGATGGATTACGTTCTTTTGGCAATCGCAGCACTGCTGTTTTCGATGCAAATCATTTTCACGAAAATGTTTGAAGATCGGTGCGGAAAGGCCTTTTATGCAACTACGTGTTTTTCCCTTGTGAGCAGCATTTTGGTACTGGCTGTGCTGCTGTGCATCAACGGTTTCCGCATTCATTTCACGCCGTTTTCGATCTTAATGGGTGGCTTGTTGGCCTCTGTGACGGTGGCTGCCAATCTGCTGAGCATTAAGGCTATGGCCGTGGGAAACGTTTCGGTTTACACGCTGTTTCTGATGCTCGGCGGTATGATCGTGCCGTTTTTTGTGGGGGTATTTTTCCTCCAAGAAGAACCGAAATTGCTGCATTTTATCGCTTCGGCCTTGTTGATTGCCGCCTTGGTGCTACCCACGCTGGAGCCTGCAGAAAAAACGAATAGCAAGGCACGCGGTCTTTTCTTCGTGCTGTGCATTCTTCTGTTTTTCTTAAACGGCGCCAACGGAACCGTGGGAAAAATTCACCAGATCTATCCCGAGCTTGCGGTGGGAACCGTGGATTTTCTGCTGATTGATTACTTGTTTGAAACCGGTATCAGCTTGGTGCTGTTTTTAGGCTGCCGTAACAACGATAAGTTCCGTTGCGCCGTGAAGAAGGAAACGCTGATCAGCGCTTTTGGCTTTGGTATTGTACATATCGTAGCGACCTTCTTACAGCTTATTTGCGCCTACACGGTAAACGCCTCGCTGATGTTCCCGTTCATCACGGGAGCCACGCTGATCTTCGCGCCGTTGCTTTCGCGCGTGCTGTTTAAAGAAAAAATCGGCAAATACACCGCGTGGTGTATTGCCTTATCGGTAGCAGCCGGTGTGCTGTTCGTATTTTAAGCCGATAACAAAAAGCGCCTCCCATAGGCGTTGTACACTAAAGGATAGTTTTCTATAAACTAATTGTACCCGTGATGTCGAAACATCACGGGTATCTTTTATTTTTCTTTACAATTGACTTAAATTATGCTACAATATGGCTGACCGATAAATAAGAATTTGAGAGGCAGTAGTGCTATGAAAAAAGCAATTAAAATTATAGGATTGTGTTGTATTGCAATTATAATCATTGTTGGGGTATGTGTGACAATACCATCAAAAACCCTTGATTTTAGGGGCACTGTAACAGAAATTGAAATTGTTGATAATGATACCGTTTTTTACATATCCGCATCTGAAACCTCTTATA
>JAZQTE010000064.1:0-4804 GCA_045630505.1 Acutalibacteraceae bacterium
GTCCTCGGTAATTGGCAGAAAATTAAAGATCAGTATTTTCGGGCAATCACACGCCGAAGCGATCGGTGTGGTGATCGACGGCTTTCCTGCAGGCTTTGCCGTGGATCTTGAAGCGCTTTCCTCGTTTATGGCACGGCGCGCTCCCGGGGGAGCGGCGTTTGCTACGGCACGCAAGGAGGCCGACGCCGTGGAATTCGTGAGCGGTTTGGTGGACGGTGTGACCTGCGGAGCGCCGATCTGTGCGATGATTCGCAACACCGATACACGCTCGAAGGATTATTCGAAATTAAAGGCGCAGCCGCGCCCCTCGCACGCCGATTATGCTGCCGAGATTCGCTACGGCGGCGCGCAGGATATTCGCGGCGGCGGTCATTTTTCGGGGCGCTTGACAGCGGCGCTGTGCGTGGCAGGCGGCTTGTGCCTGCAATATTTGCAAAGCAAGGGCGTGGCCGTGGGTGCGCATATTGCGGCAATCGGCGGTGTTGAGGATACGCCGTTTGATGCCGTGAACGTAACGGTGGCAGATTTCCCGAGCGGTGCGTTTGCTGTGTGCGACAAAGCGGCTGCCGAGCAGATGCTTTCGGTGATCGAGGCTGCCCGTGCCGAAGGGGATTCGGTGGGCGGTATTGTGGAATGTGCGGCGGTCGGCCTGCCTGCAGGGCTGGGCGATCCGATGTTTGACGGTTTGGAAAACCGTGTGTCGCAAATGATGTTTGGTATTCCTGCCGTGCGAGGCATTGAGTTTGGCAACGGGTTTGCGGCGGCAGCGCTGCGCGGCTCGGAAAATAACGATACGTATTACAACGATAACGGCACGGTGAAAACACGCACCAATCGCCACGGCGGCGTGCTTGGCGGTATTTCCACGGGAATGCCGTTTACGTTCCGCGTGGCGTTTAAGCCCACGCCGTCGATCGCCAAGGAGCAGCAAACGCTGAATCTCCAAACGGGGGCGGAGGAGCCGCTCGTGATCGAAGGGCGGCACGATCCGTGTATCGTTCCGCGTGCGGTGGCGTGCGTGGAGGCTGCGTGTGCGGTGGCGCTGTGTGATTATTTGCTGTAAAAGGAGTTTTCATGATGTCGTTGGAACAACTGCGCGAGGAGATCGACGCCATTGACGAACAGCTGGTGAAGCTTTTTGTGGAGCGGATGGGTGTATCGGCCAAGGTGGCGGAATACAAAAGGCAAAACGGGAAGCCGGTGCGGGATCCGTCCCGAGAGAGAGCGCTTTTGCAGAAGGTATCGGAGCTGGCAGGCGAGGAACTGGAGTCGCAAACGCGGGTGCTGTATAACCTTATTTTAAGCTTGAGCCGTTCGTATCAAAACCACCGTTTGGGGTTTGACGGCGCCTTGCTCGATACCGTTCGTGCGGCCATTCGCGATACGCAGCCCACCTTCCCCGAGCGTGCCGTGGTGGCGTGCCAAGGAGTGGAGGGTGCCTATTCACAGCAGGCGTGTGATAAGCTGTTTTCTGCCGCCAACATTGTGTATATGAACAGCTTTGAAGGTGTTTTTAATGCGGTGGACAAGGGGCTGTGCCGCTACGGTGTGCTGCCGCTGGAAAACAGTGCGGCCGGTTCGGTGAACCAGATCTATGATTTGATGCTGAAGCATAACTTCCATATCGTGCGCAGCACGCGGCTACACGTATCGCACGTGCTGGTAGCGCCCAAAGGGGCTACGCTGCAAATGGTGAAGGACATTTATTCGCACGAGCAGGCCATTCAGCAATGCAGTGAATTTTTGCAAACGCTCAAGGGCGTGACGGTGCACGTGTGCGAAAACACCGCTATGGCGGCCAAGGCCGTGGCCGAAAGCGGTCGCACCGACGTGGCGGCCATTTCGTCGAAGGCGTGTGCGTCGCTGTACGGGCTGGATATTTTGGAGGAATCTATCCCGAACGTGGGCAACAACTATACGCGGTTTATTTGTATTGCCAAAGAGGCGGAAATCTATCCCGGTGCGAACCGTACCAGCGTGATGCTGGTGCTGCCGCACAAGCCGGGGGCATTGCACGGTATTTTGTCGAATCTCTATTCGTTAGGCATTAATCTGCTTAAATTGGAAAGCCGCCCTATTGCGGGACGGGATTTCGAGTTTATGTTTTACTTTGATATGGACGTATCGGTGTATTCCGAGGCGTTTGAAAACGTTTTGTCGCAGCTGCAGGCAGATTCGGAAAAATTCCAGTATCTGGGCAGTTATACCGAGGTTGTATGATGGAAAGGTTCGGTTTATTGGGACGCAAGCTGGGACACAGCTTGTCGCCGCAGATACACGGTTATTTCGGGGACTACCCGTATACGCTGATCGAAAAAGAGCCGCACGAATTGGCCGAGTTTTTTGCGGCTCCCGATTTTCGCGCGATCAACGTGACGATCCCGTACAAAAAAGACGTGATGGCATATTGCGACGAGTTGGATGACGGCGCTCGCCGTATCGGCAGCGTGAACACCATCCGCTTTGACGGTGATGCCGTGCGTGGCTACAACACCGATTATGCAGGTTTTCGCTATCTGCTTGAGAAAAACGGCGTGCCCGTGGAAGGGCAAAAGGTGCTGGTGCTCGGCAGCGGCGGTTCGGCGGTGACGGCGTGCGTGGTGCTGCGCGATCTGCATGCGCGTGACGTGGTGGTGATCTCCCGCAGTGGAGAAAATAATTATGAAAACCTGCAGCTTCACGCCGATGCCGACGTGATCGTGAACACCACGCCCGTGGGAATGTTTCCTCAAAACCTGCAGGCGCCCGTGGCGCTGTCACGCTTTCCTGCGTGTAAAGCGGTGGTGGATATCGTTTACAATCCGCTGAAAACGCAGCTGCTGCTTGATGCCGAGCAGCGTGGATTGCTTGCGGTGAACGGGCTTCAAATGCTGGTGGCGCAGGGCAAGCGTGCGGCAGAGATCTTTTTTGATAAGCCTATCGACGATGCGGTGGTGGAAAGCACGGTGCAGGCGATGGTGCAGCGATTTCAAAACGTGGTGCTTATCGGTATGCCCGGATGCGGCAAAAGCACGGTGGGTAAGCTGCTTGCCGAGCGGCTGCAAAAGCCGTTTATCGATACCGATGCCTTGGTGGAGCAAGCGGCAGGGAAGGCGATTCCCACGCTGATCACCGATGACGGCGAGCAGGCGTTTCGCGACGCCGAGCAGGCGGCGGTGTACGAGGCAGGGCAGCGGCTCGGCCACATAATCGCTACGGGCGGCGGCGCCGTCTTGCGCGAGGCTAATCGGTTGGCTCTTCGGCAAAACGCAAACGTGGTATTTCTGCGGCGGCCGCTTGAGGAGCTGGCCACCGACGGCAGGCCGCTTTCGCAAAACGGTGCGGCGCTGAAGGCGCTGTATGAACAGCGGTTGCCGCTGTATTTGCAAACGGCCGACGTGACGGTGGACGTTTGCGGTGATGCAGAGGCAACGTGTGAACGTGTTTTGGAGGTACTGAAATGAAGGTATTGGTGATTAACGGGCCGAACTTAAATATGCTGGGGATTCGCGAGCCCGACATTTACGGTAAGCAGACGTATGACGAACTGGTGTCCACCGTATCGGCGTATGCCGCTGAACGCGGCGTGGAGATCTCGTTTTATCAGTCCAACCACGAGGGTGCGTTGGTGGATGCGATACAGCAGGCGTATTTTGATAAGATTGACGGAATCGTCATTAACCCTGCGGCATACACGCACACCAGCGTGGCGCTGCTCGATGCGCTGAAAGCGGTAGCGATTCCTGCGGTAGAGGTGCATTTGTCCGACGTGAACAGCCGTGACGAGTTTCGGAAGATATCGTATGTTCGCGCGGCGTGCGTTGCCACGATATGCGGCAAAGGGTTCGACGGCTACAAAGAAGCATTGGAAATATTGCTTGCAAAATAAGAGAACGCCCATCGTCATTCGACGATGGGCGTTTCATTTAGCTTTGTTGTTTTAATTTTGACAGATATTCTTCGGCAAGCGTAGCGAACACGGTTTTGCTACAATGCTCTTTGACGGACATAAGCCGATAAACAGCTTCTTCTTTTTCTTCCAAAACGTAGGCGGCAACGCCTTTTAAGTAATCAAGATAGCCCTGCATAGCTCTGGAATTGACCCACACTTCGATGTTACGAGCATTAGCAATCTTTTCCTTGTCACCTTCGACCAAGGCTAATAAAAGGTGCAGAGTTTGCCCACGTTTGTTAACAGCGGCCACAAGCGCCGGCTTTGCTTTGATGGTTGACAACAATTGGTCGTGCTCGGCAACAGTGTTTTTCAGGGCTTCAAAATCCTGCAAGAAGAATTCGCAACGGGCTTTACAGAAAAGACCGTTCAACCGCATTAACGGTTTTTTGTTGGTTATCAATCGGTTTGAATACCGCAAAGCGGTTTCGAAGTCGCCCATAAACGTAAAATCGGTGGTGCAAACGGTATCGTAATATTTAGATCTGTTAAGGGCGGAGGTGAGCGCCAAATTCTTTTTTGGGTCGCATTCCACATCCATCGACGCGTTGATGGGCGCCATGGCGGCAAGGTAGGCGAGAAATTCCCAAATAAGAATAAAGATGATGTTCAAGATGGTGGACAGAGCCGTAGCCCCTTGGGAATCTACAATCACGTTGTCGGCGGTAGTGATATGAAGGGGAGATCCGATGGCAAGGGCTACCAATACGGCAATCACGCCGAGAGTAACCACCTTTTTCTGTTTTTTTCGAATTTGCTTAATGATAGCTGCATATTCATTTGTAAACCGGTCCATAGCAATCCCCTTTCCGTGATCCTATTTTATAATATTCAATATAGCACACGCCCCTGCAAAATGCAAGGCATTTTGCA
>JAZQTE010000065.1:0-14373 GCA_045630505.1 Acutalibacteraceae bacterium
GGTGCAGCTTGCCTACGCCATCGGTGTGGCCCGCCCCGTTTCGGTGCGCGTTGATACGAAGGGCACGGGCAAGGTAGGCGACGACGTGTTGGCCGAGGCCGTGGCGAAGGTGTTTGATTTCCGTCCTGCCGCCATCATCGACACGCTGAAGCTGCGCCGTCCGCAATACCGTGCGCTGGCAGCGTACGGCCATATCGGCCGTGAAGATCTCGACGTGGTGTGGGAGAAGACCGACCGTGTGGAAGCCCTGAAAGCGCTTGTAGAAAATCATTGACAAGTGCACGAAAAAATGGGATAATATTTGTATATGAGAATTATTACAGGAAAAGCGAAAGGCTGCCGTTTGGAAACGCTGGCAGGGACGGACACTCGCCCCACCGTAGAGCGTGTGAAGGAAGGCTTGTTTTCCGCTATCAGCTTTGAAATCGAAGGTCGCCGCGTGCTGGATCTGTTTGCAGGCTCGGGCCAATTGGGCTTGGAAGCACTCAGCCGTGGGGCCACGTCCTGCGTTTTCGTAGACGCAGGGAAAGAGGCGGTGCAGGTGGTGCGCCGCAACGCAACCGCTACCCGATTAAGCGAGAATGCCACGGTGCTGTGTGCCGATGCGCTGTCGTATCTGCGGCAATGTCGTGAAACGTTTGATTTGGTGTTTATGGATCCGCCGTACGATGCAGGGCTGCTGCTCCCGTGCTTGGAGCTGCTTTCCGATCGGTTGTCGGCAGGCGCTGCCGTGCTGTGCGAGTTCGACCGCCAAACCGAGCTGCCCGAAGAAGTGGGGCGGCTTCAGTTGGAACGCTCCTATCGCTACGGGCGTGTGGCAGCGCGCTTGTATCGCTGCAGGTAAGGGGGATTTGTTATGAAATTGGCTATCTGCCCCGGTAGTTTCGATCCCGTTACCAACGGGCATTTGCAGATTATCACTCGCGCGGCCGAAATGTTCGACCGTGTGATCGTGGTAGCGATGGCAAACCACAACAAAAAGCCGCTGTTTTCGGAAAATGAACGCGTCGACCTGCTGCGACGGGCTACCAAGCATCTTCCGAACGTAGAGGTTGATTTTTATGACGGTCTGCTCGCCGAGTATGCCCGTCAAAAGCAGGCAAGTGTGATCGTCAAGGGTTTGCGTGCCATGTCGGATTTCGAATACGAATTTCAAATGGCACTCACCAACCGCAAGCTGAACCCCGATGTGGAAACGGTGTTCTTGGCCACCGAGGCCGAGCACATGTATCTTTCCTCCAGCTTGGTGAAGCAGGTGGCAGGGCTTGGCGGCGATATCACGGAATTTGTGCCCGCGTGCATAGTGAAGGATATTTTAGAAAAATACGGAAGGAATGAATGAGTATGATGAACACCAATGCAGTAGACACTATCTTGAGCGAGATCGATCAAATGATCGACAAAGCGTGGGGTATGCCGCTTTCCGGCGGTAAATGCCTTATTGATGCGGAGCGCTTGCGCGAATATCTGGATTCCATTCGCAGCAATATGCCCGACGTGGTGCGCCAAGCCAAAAACATCGTGGCCGACCGCATCGAGATCGTAGACGAAGCCAAAAAAGAAGCCGAGGGTATCGTCCGTTCCGCCGAGGAACGCGCCCGTGCGCTGGTGATGCAGGAAGAAATCGTAAAGCAGGCCCAGCAGAAGGCAAACGAGATTATGATGCAAACGCAAAAGAAGTGCCGCGAGATGAGAAAAGGCACGCAGGATTTTGCCGAAGATCTGCTCAAGCGCTGCGAAGAAACGTTGGCTAAGCAAGTGAACGAGGTTCACCAAACTCGCCAAATGCTCCGCAAGCCCCAAAACGAACAACAGTAAGAAAAAAGGAGAAACTCGTTTTCTCCTTTTTGTTGCGTTTGTTTTGTGAAAAAATTCACAAAAGAATACGCAAGCCCTTGCGTTTCTGCGTAAATAAGGGTATAATAATCAAAGCAAAAACTCGAAAGGAGTACAAATATGAACTATTCACATGAAGTAGAACAAATGTGTATCGTCAAGAAAGGGCCGCACCCCGGCCCCGCACCCATCCCCGAAGAGGGCAAATGGGTAAGGGCGACGGAGATTGCCGATATTTCCGGCTTATCTCACGGTGTGGGCTGGTGCGCTCCCCAACAGGGTACCTGCAAACTCACGCTCAACCTCAAAAACGGTATCGTGGAAGAAGCCTTGGTGGAAACCATCGGCTGTTCGGGTATGACTCACTCTGCTGCTATGGCCGCCGAGATCCTGCCCGGCAAAACGCTGCTCGAATGCCTCAACACCGACTTGGTGTGCGATGCGATCAACGTGGCTATGCGTGAAATCTTCCTGCAGCTGGTATACGGCCGCACGCAGTCCGCTTTCTCCGAAGACGGTCTGTCCATCGGCGCCGGCTTGGAAGACCTCGGTAAGGGCCTGCGTTCGCAGGTGGGTACCATGTATTCCACCAAGGTGAAGGGCGTTCGTTATCTGGAGATGGCGGAAGGCTACGTCACCAAGCTCGCTCTCGACGAAGAAGGCGAAGTTATCGGTTATCAGTTCGTGCGCTTGGGCAAGATGCTGGAGGATATCCGCCACGGTATGCAGCCCAACGAAGCTTACGAAAAGAACATCGGTCAGTACGGTCGTTTCGATTCCGCGGCCAAGTACATTGACCCCCGTGAAGAATAAGAGGAGGCGGCACTAATGGCGAACGATGTGAAATTTGAAGGCAAGGACAGACGCCTTGCGAAGATCGAAGAATTCCTGGCTGCCAACGGCCTCGGTTCGATGGAAGATTGCCGCGACCTGTGCGAAAGCAAAGGCGTGGACGTTAACGCGATCGTGAAGGGCGTTCAGCCCATCGCTTTCGAAAACGCGGTGTGGGCCTACACGCTGGGCGTGGCGCTGGCTCTCAAACGCGGTGTGAAGGACGCTGCCGAAGCCTCTGCCGTTATCGGCGAAGGCCTGCAGGCTTTCTGCGTGCCCGGTTCGGTTGCCGAACAGCGTAAGGTTGGTCTCGGCCACGGTAACCTCGGCAAAATGCTGCTGAGCGAAGAAACCGCTTGCTTTGCTTTCTTGGCCGGTCACGAATCCTTCGCGGCTGCCGAAGGCGCTATCGGTATTGCTCGCACGGCGAACAAAGCCCGTAAAACTCCCCTGCGCGTTATCCTTAACGGCTTGGGCAAGGATGCGGCGTATATCATCAGCCGTATCAACGGCTTCACCTACGTGGAAACCGAATACGATTTCTTCACCGACGAGCTGAAGATCGTGCGTGAAAAAGCTTTCTCCGACGGCGAACGCGCCAAGGTGAAGTGCTACGGCGCCAACGACGTTAACGAAGGCGTGGCGATCATGCAGCACGAAGCTGTGGAAGTTTCCATTACGGGTAACTCCACCAACCCCACCCGCTTCCAGCATCCCGTTGCCGGCACCTACAAAAAGTGGGCGATCGAAAACGGCAAGAAGTATTTCTCGGTGGCGTCGGGCGGCGGCACGGGCCGTACCCTGCACCCCGATAACGTGGCGGCCGGCCCTGCTTCCTACGGCTTGACCGACACGATGGGCCGTATGCACGGCGATGCGCAGTTTGCAGGTTCCTCCTCGGTGCCTGCTCACGTGGAAATGATGGGCCTCATCGGTATGGGTAACAACCCGATGGTCGGCGCGACCGTGGCTTGCGCGGTTGCCGTTTCCGAAGCTTTGAAATAAGTCTGCAGTAAACAGAAAACAATCGGGCCCGTCATACAAGTTACGGCTTATATGATGAGCCCGATTTTGTTTTTGCAAAAATAAGCAATAGTAAAGCGCTTGAGATTTTCTCAAGCGCCTTTTGTATCTGTTATTCAACGAAAAAACAATCCTCGTTCCATTTTTGAGGGTTCATGTCAATGTAATTCCAAATTTTTAAATAGTCCTTTTCGCCTCTAATGATATGATCGTGGAAAGAGCGTTGCCAGAGGACAGCGTGATATTGGTTGCTGGTAAAGGATTTAAAGCGCCCTATTATATCGTATATATGTAGGGGAGGGCCTCCGAGCCCTCCCGCTTGTTTTGAAAGAATAAAATGAATATGGTTAGGCATAATTACATACTTAACGATTTTTATATCTGTATAACGGCCGTTGATATAACGGATGGCATTATCAACGGTTTTGCCGATTGCGGTGAGTTTTACAGACGGGAGGGCGCAGAGGCCCTCCCCTACGATATGGCACAGCAAGTTTTCTTTGTTGTGCGTACATATCGTGATGAAATAATATCCGTTTCGGTTATAATCATAATTTCGCAACCTTGTCGGTTTTCTCTTTGGTAAATCCATTTCTATCACCAAAAACAGTTTAACACAAATTCCCCTTAACGCAAGAAAAGGGAGCGGCACAAAACCGCTCCCGATTTTTATGTATTAGTCTTATATTTTATCATACCAACCATCTTCGCCAAAAGCATCATTTTGGCAATCTTTGCACCATTTGCCACGCATATCATCTTCAGACACTCTATCACCGCACATGGCACAAGTTTCGTAATTTGTTTTTGAAGATTTATTAGCGTTATCATTCCATCCAAAAAATGTTACTCCAATTAACCACGCAATAAATAAAGTAATAGCGAAAGTTATGAAAGTTATAAATAAAAAATTCGGTTGTTTTTTATTAACTTGCTCAACAGAAGAGGATTTTTTGTATCTGTATTTCCTTCTTCTTTAACAAATGATAATAAATATTCTGCGGCTTTATCGCCCTCGTCTTTCTGAATTTTAGGATAAACAAGGTTCTTTTCATCAAACAAACCCGAACCATACTTGATAGATATTGTCCCATTAACATGTCCAGGTTTCCAAGGAGCATATTGCTTTACTTCTATTAGTGAGGTGAGAGGGATTCTTTTTCGACCAATAATAATTTCGTCATCAGTCAAAGTCCATTTTTTAAACTTTTCTGCTTTAAATGTCATGTTCATAATTTATCCTCCAAAAATTAAAAAGTGTGTTCAACCGAAGCCACACACACCGAAAAACGCACACGTTTCGTGTTGGTGATATTAAAATGTTGTGTGGTAATTTGATTATAGCACCCCTTAAAATAAATATCAACAAAAAACTCCGCCTTGTGGCGGCTCGTTTTCTTATATACTATATATAGTATAGTAGCGGTGGGCGGTAAAAATTACCGCGAAAAATTTCCCATTTTTCCATTGCGTTTGTAATTTCGGCGTGTTACAATAATATTCCTTTAAAAGGAAAGGAGTGTTAATTGTGGAAACCGTTAAAATTCCTGCCGCGGCAGAGCAAGCGGGCTTTTGCCGTTTGGTGTTTAATGATGATTTTGATGACGCTTCTACGGTAGACTGGGAAGGCACTTGCAAGGAAGGCTTCAATTGGTACGTTGACCGTCCGTTCGGGTGGCCGTCGCTGGTGGAAGGCGACGTTACCGTAAAGGATTCGGTGCTCACGGTGGCACAGGAAAAATCGTGTGCAAACTGGGGCGTCGGCTCCTACAGCGCTCACGGCGACGTAGGGCACGCCTATCGGTTTGGTTATTTCGAAGCGCGCATCCGTTTCGACGTAAACAAAAACAAGAAGGACGTTTCGGGCTTTCCTGCTTGGTGGAGCTTTTCGGTGGATCACACCACCGACCGTAATGACGAGCATTGGTCGGAGCTGGATTTCTTTGAAGCGATGACGAATCCGACAGCCAACGGCGATTACACGGGCACGTTCGTGGCAACGGTGCACGACTGGACGCGTGAGGGAAATCCCGTTAACCACCAGAACTCCAACAATTGGCACGATGGTGTGGTAACCGAGGGCTGGCACGATTACGGCTGCTTGTGGAAGCCGGGCGTTTTCGAGTGGTATTACGACGGAAGCCTGCTCGCCCGTGTAACGTATTCCGAAAACGGCTTGCCCGAGCCTGCCAACGCCGGTAACTTTGAGGGCTGCTATCACTTTATGGAAAGCGAAACCATGATGCTGATCCTCGGTTCTTGTAAAGAATGGCCAATGGAAGTGGACTGGGTGCGCGTTTGGCAGAAATAATGCACAAAGCGTAAAGCGGGATATTGTACAACTATCGTGTTTTACGCCAAAAAATAATCGTCACAAATTAAAATTGACGAAAAAATGCTACTTTATTGCGACAATTTTACTATATTATCTTTAAAAAATCGCTATAATGTTAGTAAGGGCTTTGGCGCAACCGGACGGTGGAAATCACCGATCCGGGATTTTGTGTCGGAAGAACACGCAAAGACCTGCCTATTCAACACAATGTATTAAGGGTGTGTGAAGATGAAAAATGTAAAAAGGATTCTGGCTATCCTGCTGGCGGTATCTATGCTGCTGGCAATGCCGGTGTACGCCGTAGCTGAAAACGACGGCGTTACCGACCAAGTGGTAACCGAAACGCCCGAGGGCGACGGTATCACGGACAGCGACATCATCAAGGGCGAGGGCGATAAGCCGATCGAACAAGCGATGTCGTATATTGAATACTATAATAAGTATTCCGGCGAAAACAAACCGCAGAACGATGTGGTTATCGGCACGGCCAACGTGATTGGTGTGCAGAACGCCGAGGCGTCTGTCGTTAACAAAGACGGCAAAGACGGTATTGTGTTGAGCAAGGAGAACGAGTGGATCGAATGGCAGGTTGAGATTCTCGAATCCGGCATCTACAACATTAAAACCGATTATTATCCGCTGCCCGACAGCGGTCGTACCATCACCCTCAAAATGACGGTAGACGGTGCTGTGCTCCCTCCCTATGTGGAGGCGGGCACGTTTGCGCTGCCCCGCGTTTGGCGTGATGCCAACGGCGGCAAGGTCGAGCAGGATAAGCAGGGTAATGATATCCGTCCCAGTCAGGAGGAGATCTCGGAGTGGACTTCTTATTCGTTTACGAACGAATTGGGTATGTACGCCGAGCCGTATTTCCTGTATTTTGAGGCGGGTGTACATACCGTGCGCTTCCAGCGCGTGCGTGAAGCACTGGCTATCTCGCAGCTGACTCTTACCAACGCGAAGACGTTGCCTTCTTATGAGGAATATAAGAGCAAGTTCACGGGTACCTCTGCGGCGGACGTCATTTACACGCAGCAGGCAGAAAAGCCGCTCAAGAAGAGCGACTCCACGCTGTATGCGTTGATGGACCATCAGGATGCGGCTACCGAGCCGAACCATCCCACCCAGATGAAGCTGAACACCATCGGCGGCGCCAACTGGAGCACTACGGGCCAGTCCATCACGTGGACGGTGCCGGTAGAAACCGGTAAGGCCGGCTGGTATACGTTGGCGTTGCGTGCTCGTCAAAACTCGAACCAAGGTATGAAATCCTATCGTAACCTGCTGGTTAACGGTGAGGTTCCGTTTGCTGAGGCGATGAACATTCCGTTCGAGTACGATACCGACTGGAAGATCTACGAGCTTCCCAAGCTGTGGCTGGAGCCCGGCGACGAGGTAACGCTCACCGTCAGCGCCGGTTTGTTGAGTGACGTTCTGCGTACCGTGCAGGAGTCGGTGCTGGATCTTAACGAGATCTACCGTAAGATTATCGTTATCACCGGTACCACGCCCGACGTGTATCAAGACTATTATCTGGAAGATGAAATCCCCGGCTTGAAAGAAATGTTTATGGATCAGCAGCAAAAGCTGATGTCCATTGCCGATAAGATCAAGGAAGTTAACGGCAAAACCGGTTCGCAAACCTCGAACCTCTACGAAGCTTCTGAAAAGTTGGGCATCTATGCCGGTAAGTCCTACGAAATTACCGCCGACCTTGCCTCCTTCAAGGGCAGCATCGAAAGCTTGAGCTCGTTGCTCCTGTCCTTCGGTCAACAGCCGGTGGAAATTGATTGTCTGTACTACGTGCCGGACGGCCAAAAAGCTCCCAAAGCGAAGGCCGGCTTCTGGAAATCGTTTGTATACAGCGCACAGAAATTCTTCGGTTCTTTCTTTACCGATTATCAAATCAAAGCAGAGCAGGGCACGGTAGAAGCGTGGGTTTCCACGGGCCGTGACCAAATGCAGATCATCAGCGCGATGATCAACGAATTCACCGCCGATACGGGTATCAACGTGCGTCTGAGCTTGGTAGATACCGGCAGCACGCTGCTTTCCGCAACGATGGCCGGTAAGGGCCCCGACGTGGCGCTCCTCATCCCCTCGGGTGAAATCATCAACTTGTCGATGCGTGGCGCTCTGGTAGATATGGACGGCGAATACGGCTTGTTCGATAAGATGGGCGATCACTTCACCGAAGCGGCGTGGAAACACTTCCGCTATAACAACGGTAAAAAATGGGGTATCTACGCCATCCCCGAAACCCAAACGTGGCCGATGGTGTTCTACCGTACCGATATTTTTGCCGAACTGAACCTCACGGTTCCCGAAACCTGGGACGAATACTACGAAATGCTCCGTACCCTGCAGGGCCAGAACCTGAACGTGGGTATGGTGGAAACCTCCTCCGGTACCCCCGGCGTTTCCGGTAGTATCGATATCTTCCAGAGCTTGCTGCACCAGAGAGGCTCTACTTACTACAACGATACGCTGACGGCAACGTTGTTCGACACGACGGAAGCCTATGAGGCCTTTGAACAGTGGTCGGAATTCTACTCTAAATACGGCGTGGCCCGTTCGGTTGACTTCTACAACCGCTTCCGTACCGGTGACGTGCCGATCGGCACGATCTCCTACGGTACTTACAACCAGCTGATGGCTGCTGCTCCCGAGCTTCGCGGCTTGTGGGAAATGGCGCCGATGCCGGGTACCGTACAGTATAAGAAGGACGAAAACGGCAACTATCTGCTGGACGAAAACGGCCAGAAGATTCCTGCTCGCGGTTACTGGAAAACCGACGAAAACGGCAGACACGTCCGCGACGATCACGACCGTCTGATTCCCGTGTATGACGATAGCGGCGAGATCCTCGTTAACCATATGTCTGCTTCGGGCGGTTCCGGCTGCATGATGCTGACGGCTGCTCAAAAGCGCGGTGTTGCCGATCAGGCCTACGAGTTCCTGACTTGGTGGACGGATACTCCCCAACAGAAGCGTTACGGCCGTGACCTGGAAGCTACGATGGGTGTTGCTGCCCGTTACACGCCTGCCGACTTGGAAGCGTTCGACGATATGGGTTGGACGCCTGAAGAAGCCGCGGTGCTGAAGGAGCAGAGAGATCACACGCAGAACGTGTACTCGATCCCCGGCGACTATCTGTTGGCCCGTTCGCTGACCAACGCCCTGCGCAGCACGCTGGATAACCTGCTGGAGCCCCGTCGTACGCTGTCGCAGTACAACCGCGATATCAACGCGGAAATCAAACGTAAACGCAAAGAATTCGGTCTGGATACCGGAGAGGAGTGATGATCATGAGTGCACCTAAAAAAGCGGCCAGCTTAAAGAAACAGAATCGTCAAAGCTACATGATGCACTATGTCATGATGTCCCCCTTCCTGTTGGCGTTTATTCTGTTTACCATTCTGCCGATTCTGGCTTCGGTAGTTCTCAGCTTTACCAACTTTAACATGGTTCAGATTCCCTCGTTCGTGGGTATCGATAACTACATTCGTTTGCTGTTCGAAGACGACGTTTATATGATCTCCCTGAAAAACACGTTGATCATGGCGTTGGTCGTCGGTCCCGTAGGTTATATCCTCAGCTTCGTGGTTGCTTGGTTGATCAACGAGCTGGGTTACCGCCTCAGAATTATGTATACCTTCTTTATGTATACGCCCGCTCTGTGCGGTGGTGCTGCTACGATCTGGACCTACATTTTCTCTTCGGACTCCAAAGGCTTCTTGAATGATTTCTTACTGAAGCTCGGTTTGGTGAACGATCCGATCCAATGGCTGACCAGCGCGAAATACACCATGACGGTGGCTATGGTCGTTGCCATTTGGGGTAGCTTCGGTACCGGCTTCTTGTCTTTCGTTTCCGGTTTGCAATCCCTCGACCGCACCTACTTTGAAGCGGCGGCTATCGACGGTCTGCGCAACCGCTGGCAGGAGCTGTACTACGTTACCTTCCCCCAAATGAAAGAATTCTTGTTGTTTGGTGCTATCCAATCCGTGTCGGGTGCGTTCTCGATCGCTCCCACCATCACGGGTAACCCCAGTACCAACTATTCGACTCACACATTGGTCTTGCACATTTCCGACCACGCCAACATCCGTTACGAAATGGGTTATGCTTCGGCCGCTGCCGTTGTTCTGTTCTTGCTGATGTTGCTGGCTTGGCGCTTGACTAACAAGCTGCTGTCGAAACTTTCGGCGTAAGGGAGGAGGATGGATATGCAAAAAATTAAAGACTGGTTCGAAATGATTCGAATCAACAACAGTCGAGTGATCCTCTCCCGTTCCAAGGCGGGTACCTTCGCCATCGGTTTGGTCGTTACGCTGATGTCGCTGTTTATGCTGCTGCCGGTTATCTACTCGGTAGTGCAAGCATTCAAGCCGATCGAAGAAATCTACGCATTCCCCCCGAAATTCTTCGTGCAGAACCCCACCATTGATAACTTCAAGATGGTTCTGCAGCTGGCCGGTAACTTGTGGGTTCCGTTTAGCCGCTATCTGTTCAACAGCTTGCTGATCTCGGTAGTCGGTACGGTCATTCAGGTGTTCATCGGTACGATGGCTTCGTACCCGCTGGCCAAGGGTAACTTCCCCGGCCGTAAGCTGATGTCCACCGCGATCGTTTGGGCCATGCTTTTTAACGGTAGCGTTACCACGATGCCCCGTTACCTCATCATTGCCGGTCTTGGCTGGGTTGACACCTACTGGGCCATCCTGCTGCCGGCTATGGCAACCACCACGGGCGTCTTCCTGATGCGTCAGTTTATGATCACCGCCATTCCGGATTCCACGCTGGAAGCGGCTCGTATCGACGGCGCAAACGAATTCACCATTTTCTTCCGTATCGTAACGCCCAGCGTTCGTTCGGGTTGGATGACGTTGGTCATCTTCGCGTTCCAGGGCTTCTGGAACTCCACAAACGGCACGTACATTTACAGTGAAGAACTGAAGCAGTTGCCGTCCGTTTTGAACTCCATTGCGGCGGGTGGTATCGCCCGTGCAGGCGCTTCGTCTGCGGTGGCCGTTATCATGATGCTTTTGCCGATGATCGTGTTCTTGATCTCGCAGAGCTCCATCACGGAAACGATGTCCCACTCCGGTCTGAAATAAAAACGGTTTTAACGGTAATTTGCAGAAAGGTGCGTGTTTGCCTATGACTAAAAAGTTATTAGGGCTGCTGCTGGTAGTGTTACTGCTGGTATGCCCGCTGTCGGTCGGGGCGCTGTCGGTAAACTCCGTCCCGTACACGACGTACGACTACAACTTCTATGAGGAGTCGATTTCGGCTCCTGCCGGCTACGTTCCCGAGAAATTGGTAACAGCCGAAGCGTTGGGGCTTGAAGGAACCTTCAACACCCCCACGGATATCTACTACGATAATGACGGTACCATCTACTTGCTGGATAGCGGTAACGGTCGGATGATTCTTATGAACTCCGATTTCACCCTGAAAGAAGTATGGGACAATTTCGTAGATAAAAACGGCGAGCTTATCGACTTTACGGGTGCCGAGGGTATGGCCATCGGCTACGATAAGAAGATCTACATCGCCGATACGCTTGGTGAGCGCATTCTGGTATTCGGTACCGACCGCGTGCTGGAAATGGAGATCCTCTCTCCCGAAGAAGAAGCTCACAGCATGGAAGAGGGCCTGCCCTTCGACGTAAACAAGGTTATGGTGGACAACCGTAGCAACTTGTACGCCCTCTCCCGCAGTAACAATATGGGTGCGTTCGTGTTCAACGCTAAAGGCGAATACGTCCGCTTCTTTGGTGGTAACCAAGTGCAGCAAACGGCAGAAGTCGTTATGAAATACCTGCTCCGTCCGTTCTTAACGCAAGAACAGCTCGAAGGTATGACGACCTCTACCCCCATTAACATCACCAGCTTCGACGTGGACGACGAAGGCTTCGTGTACACTTGTACCGCTGTTGCCAACACCACCACGGTGCCCGCAGGCATCATTCGTAAGCTGAACTACTTGGGTAAAAACATTCTGGATGCCGAGCTTATCTTCGGTGACTTGGAATGGGACCGCAAATCTACGGGTAAGTCGGAAGTTACCAACTTTATCGACCTCGACGTAGACTCCAAGGGCTTCATCAATATGCTCGACGGTGGCGGCCGCCACAAGGTGTTCCAATACAACGAGCGTGGCGAATTGATTGCGGTGTTCGGTGCAAAGGGTACCCAGTTCGGTACGTTTGACGATCCCTGCTCCGTCGAATCCATCGGCGACAACGTGGTTGTTGTTGACAAGAAAAAGAACAGCCTCACGGTGTTCCGTCCCACCGCCTACGGTGCGAGCTATCGCGACGCTATTGTGAAGCTGGAAAACGACGACTTCGGCGGTTCTCTTGCCATCTGGGAACAGCTGCAGAAAGAAAACTCCAACAACGCACACACCTACTACGGTATGGGCCGTGTGTATGATATGAAGGCACAGGATAACGAGATCGTAAAAGCCGGTGAATCGCTTAAGTATTTCAAAATGGCGATGGATAAGTTTAAGCTGGCCGGTGACCGCGGTGCGTATTCCGAATCCTTCCAAGAATATCGTAACGAACTCATCAAAAAATGGTTTATTCCGATCCTTTGCTTGATTGTGGCTGCCTACATCGCACTGAAGGTGGTTGGCTATCTGCGTAAGAAGTATGCCAAGCCCGTGACGAACAACAGTGCCTATTCCAAGCTGGAAGCGAAATACACCTTCCCGTTCTACACGCTGTTCCATCCGGCGGATGGCTTCCAACAGCTCAAGCCCCGTAAGATCGGTTCTTGGCGTGTTGTGGGTGTTATCCTGGTAGCTCTGTTTGTGGTGTTCACCCTGCAGTTCTTCGTTACGGGTTACATCTTCAACCTGAACCGTCCCGTTGACTACAGCTTGCTGATTATGGTTCTCAAGACCGTAGGTATTGCGCTGTTGTTCATCATTGCCAACTGGGCTGTATGTACGTTGTTCAACGGTAACGGTAACCTGAAGGAAATCGCTTGCGTTACGGCGTACAGCTTGTTGCCGCTCATTTTTGCAATGACCGTCAACGTAATTGCTTCCAATTTCTTGAGTGCGTCCGAAGGCGCCATCATGAACATTGTCTTGGTAATCGGTATTCTGTGGTCGTTCCTCCTGCTGCTCTGCGGCTTGAGCGCCATCCACGAATACAATATGACGCAGACCTTGTTCTCGACCATCGCAACGGTAATCGGTATGGCGGTTATCACCTTCCTGCTCATTATGTTCTTCAGCTTGATGCAGCAGACGGCGAGCTTCTTCCAGTCCATTATTACCGAAGCACTTAGCCGCTGATAACAGAGAGGAGAGATGAAAGAATGAATAAGAAAATCCGTTTCCTTCTTTGCCTGCTTCTCTCGGTGGCTATGCTGCTGACGATGGGTGCCGCCGTTATGGCGGAACCTGCCGACGAGGTTGTAGACGATGAAGAAATCGTAGACGAATCCCTTGAGATCGATCTTTCTACTTATCAAAAGATTGCCGAAAGCGGCGATCTCGTGATGTATGCCAACCAAGAAGACGCTCATTTCTATTTGGAAAACGTCAAAACGGGTAAAAAATGGCATAGCACCCCCACCGATACGGAAATCAACCGTCCGAAAGGCACCAACCGCGGCGCGTTGCTTTCGCAGATGGTGATCCACTACGTTAATGAAAGCGAAATGGCGACGATCGAATATCCGCAGATGGCGAACAGCAACGCGGATAGCTACGGCGAAAGCGCCATGACCGTGGAATTTAACAAAGACGGTATGAACGGTATGTTCGTGTCGTACGGCTATCCGGCGGTGGGTATCACCGTCCCCGTGAAGTACGAACTGAAGGATGGCGATTTCTACGCCTCCGTTCTGGTCGATCAGATCAAAGAAGAGCCCATCGAGGACAACCGTTACATTCTGGTTGATGTCGACCTGCTCCCCTCTTTTGGTGCAGGTTGCGTGAACGATGAAGGTTACGTTTTCGTTCCCGACGGCTCGGGTGCTTTGGTTGAATTCAACAATGGTATCGAGCTTTCTGCGAACTACGTTTCGCGCGTATACGGCGATGACCTGACGGAAAAGATTCCCGAAGAAAAGCGTACGTATACCGAGAGCGTGCGTTTGCCCGTGTTCGGTACGGTGGCAGGCGCCGATGCTCTGGTGGGTATCATCATCGAAGGTGACTCGGCTTCTTCGCTCCAAGTCATCAACGGCGACGAAAGGAGCCTCCACACCTCGGTGAACTCGCGTTTCCACTATCGCGTGATGCAAGCGCAGTACAACCTGTTTAACAAACGTAAGATCAACTTTATCGCCGAGCCCACGAATTATGGCTTCGACGAATAC